>CAVJSY010000064.1:0-5386 GCA_963652285.1 Oribacterium sp. | reverse complement strand
ATCCAGTTGGTTTAATAAATGCAGATGAAGTATATTTAGCAGGTGGTAAATATAAGAATAATAACAATAGATATTATTTGTATACTGGCACAACATACTGGACTGGGTCGCCGTCTAGCTTTAATCCGTCCGATGTCTACGCTCACGCTTGGGGCGTCTATTCCACTGGGCGCCTCGATGCCCCTTGGGTGACTGCTTCGTACGGCGCCCGCCCTGTATTAAATTTAAGTTCTAATATATTAATATCTTCAGGATCAGGAACATACAATAACCCGTATCAAATAAAACTTAATTAGAACCACGGCTTAGATTTATATCATCTATAGCCGTTTTTCTTTTCTAAAATATTATGTGAATTATTTTTCATATTAGTATTGACATATACCCCTAGTAGGTATATAATTGACTCAGATAGAAAGGAGAATAATAATGGAATGTGATAAATGTCATAAATTAAAACATAGAGAAGAAGACGTAGAAACAAACTATATTAAAAGACTTAATAGAATAGAAGGTCAAGTCAGAGGAATTAGTAAAATGATTACAGATAATAGACACTGTGATGACGTATTAATCCAAATATCAGCAGTAAAAAAATCATTAGAAAGTCTTGGCAGAGAAATACTAGAGAATCATATGAAAACATGTATGGTTGATGATATAAAAAATAATAAATATGAAACAATAGATGAAGTTATAAAACTAATAAGGAGGAATTATTAATGAAAAAATATAAATATAATATCTTAAATCTTGATTGCGCTAACTGCGCTAGAAAGTTAGAAACTGAATTAAATAAAAATAAAGATTTAAATAATGTCATTGTAAATTTTAATACATCTAAAATATCTTTTGAATCAGATATTGAAATAAGTGCTAAAAAAATAAATGAACTAGCAAATACTATAGAACCAGGTTGTACTATTACTGATGATAAAGAAGTTAAACAAACAAAAGAATATTATTTTTCTATATTAGTAATAGCAGTTATTATAGATTTAATTGGTATGTATGTAAATGTGCCTGTAATACTAAGTAAAATATTAGTAATCATATCTTATATATTATTACTATATAGACCATTTATAAATGCTATAAAAATGTTAGTAAAAAGTAAAAGCATTAACGAAAATGCCCTTATTGTTATATCTTGTGTTGGAGCATATCTTTTAGGACAAGAAATGGAAGGTATGATGGTAGTAGCACTTTATGTATTAGGTAAAATATTAGAAGAAAAAGCTATTAATAATACTAGAAGAGAAGTAAAAGACTTACTTGATATAAAGCAAGATTATGCAAATATTAAAGAATGTAATAGCACTAAAAAAATAGACGTAGAAGATATAGCAGTTGACGATATCTTAGTCATTAAAAAAGGAGAAAGAATACCAGTAGATGGAGTAGTTACCCTTGGTAGCACTCAATTAGATACATCAGCCTTAACAGGAGAATCTGAACTTAGTACTGCTAATATTAATGATGATGTATTATCAGGATGTATCAACGTTGGTGATGTAATCGAAATTAAAGCAACAAAATTATTTCATGACTCCTGTGTCTCAAAAATATTATCACTAGTAGAAGATGCTACTGATAAAAAAGCCAAAACAGAAACATTTGTATCAAGAGCAAGCAGAGTATATACTCCAATTGTCCTAGGCCTAGCCTTACTTGTATTTATATTCTTACCGCTAATAAGCAGCGTATCTTATAGTGATAGTTTATATAGAGCCCTAACATTCTTAGTTATATCTTGTCCTTGTGCTATAGCAATATCTGTACCATTATCATATTTTACAGGTATTGGTGTATGTTCTAAAAATGGAATTCTTGTAAAAGGAAGCAATTATTTAGATAATCTAAGACTTATGAATAAAATTATATTTGATAAAACAGGAACTCTAACTAGTGGAAGTTTTGAAGTTACTAATATAGATGTTATTGATAATAATTATACTAAAGAAGAAGTTATTAAAATCTTAAGAATGGGAGAATCTAATTCTAATCATCCTATAGCAAAATCTATTATGAAACTATCTAACGATACTGTAGATACATCTATTATATCTAAATATAAAGAAGTAAGTGGTAAAGGAATTAGTTTTGTTTATGATAATAAAAAAGTAAATATTGGTAATAGTAAAATATGTGGCTGTGATAAAGTAACAGATATTCATCTAAGTATTGATGGGAAACATATAGCATCTATTGACATAGATGATGGAATTAAAGATAATGCAAAATCTAGTATAGATTCACTAAAAAGTATGGGTATTACTACTTATATGTTTACTGGAGATAAAAAAAGTGTAGCAGATGAAATTGGTAATAGACTTGGTATTGATAATATTAAATCAGAAATGTTACCAGATGATAAATATTCTTCTTTTGAAAGTCTAAGTAATAGTAATGATATAGTAGGCTTTGTAGGAGATGGTATCAATGATGCTCCAGTATTAAAAAGAGCAGATATTGGTATTTCTATGGGTAGTATTGGTTCTAATTCTGCAGTAGAAGCATCTGATGTAGTTATTATGAATGATGATTTGGATAAAATTGGTTTAGGTATTAAAATTTCTAAATTTACTGATTTTATAATAAAAGAAAATTTAATATTTGCTATATCTGTTAAAATAATAATATTACTATTAAGTGTTATAGGAATTGCCACTATGTGGTTTGCAGTTTTTGCAGATACTGGTGTTACTTTAATTACTATCTTAAATACTTTAAGAATTATGAGAAAATATAAGTAATTGTATTTTCTTTTTTCTATTACAATACATAACTATATATCTATACATCTATATATATTATATTAAACACAATAATATATATAATATGATATAAAATACTTGACAATTATAAGCTTATAATCTATAATAAGCACCAAGTTTACAAAAAAGGAGAGATGTATATGGATTATGTAAATGAAATATATAATTTACTAAAAGATGAAATTAACCCTGATAAATATAATGAAATCATTTATGAATATTGCCTTAAAGTAAAATGGGATGATCTAGAGATAGAAAAACTAGGTAATTTAATTAATAAAAATGTAAAACAAGTAAGAGAGTTAGCGATCAACTATTTTGAAAAAATATCTTTTGAACGTCTAGATGATAATCCCCAATATGTAAATATTCAAGTAATAGAATATGATTATTATCAAAATGCATACTCAATATGTTATGCTTATAATTTTAATGAAGAAGAAATAAGAAATAGATTTCCTTATATAAAAAAAGAATTATACTATAATTCAACTGTAGTAAGTGAATTAATAGAAGTAGGAAAAGAATATAAAAGTATATTAGACAAATTTAAAGTAAAAAATTATGAAGAATATAAAAAAGTAAAAAAAGAAATAGAATCTTATCAAAAAGAATGTCTAGAAGTACCAAACCCAGTCTTATTAAAATATGGAATTAGAACTTATAGAATAGGTAGAACAAAAGAAGAAAGAAATATTACTCTTAAATATATATATGAAAAATTTATAGAAAATGAAGGTATAATAGGAAGTCTATTAAATGAATTTAAACTAACACCAAAACAAATAGAAAAATACGTAAAAGAATATTATACAAAAAACCAGGATCAAGAATCAACAAGATTTAATAAGAAGAAAGCCATTTATTCTTATGCATTAGATAAATTACAAAAATTAAATACAGATAGTGAAATAATATCTCTATTAGATTCTAGTGGAATGGAAATTAGTTATTTAAAAAGTTGTATAAATCCTTATATAATTATTTATATTAAACCAAATACTTTTGAAGAATACAAAAAAGAAGAAGAAATATTCTTAAAAAAATTAGAAATATATTCTAAATGTTTATCACAAAGAAAAAAAGAACAACAAAATAAAGAAAAAGAAGAAGAAAAAAGTAAAAACGAAAAAGAAAATTTAGAAGACGCTACAAAATATATTAGTATGTATATAGAAACAAAAGAATTTAAAAGTATCAAATCGTTTTGTGATTTTATTAATATAGACATAAAAACTTTTAATAATTATGTAAATATAATAAAGAATAGAAATCAAGAATTATATGAAAAATATAAAGAAAAAATAGAAAATAATATGAAACAAAATTTTGCCATTAATGCTTCCATAGTTAGAAAAATAGTATCAATGATAAAAAATGGAGTAGAAGAAAATGGAGTATTAAGAAAATTCGATATATTAGATTATTATCAAAATACAAAGTTAAGTTTTGATAACTTTACTAAAATAGCAATTCAAATTTGTTCTAAGCAAGAACTTAATCTACTAAAGAGATTTATTAAAGATAATTCTAAATATACAACATATACAACACATATAGAAGAAACAATTATGAAAGAGAAAATAGAAATTAATCATAGGCTAGATAAAAACGGAATGCCTATACCAGGTACTGGAGAAATATTTGATGATGAAAGTAAAATTAAAATTATTAATTATTTAAGAAAAAATAATATACCATTAAATCTGAAAACATATAATCTAGCAAGAAGAAGATATATAAATGGAATATTAGATATTAAAAGTAAAAATAAAGTAAAAGTACTTGCAAAGAAAAATAATGAAGGTGAAAATAATGAATAATATTAAAGAATATATAAATAAAGAAGAAATATCAGAAAGTGAATTTGAGTTAATCATGAATATTGTAAAATTAAGAAAAGATATGAAAATTAGTCAAACAGAATTAGAAAAACTTACTGGTATTAGTCAAACTAATATTGCTAGATTTGAAAAGAATATTCATTCTTCTTCCTTATCAACTGTATTAAGAGTATTAAATGCTCTAGGTTATAAACTAACTATTACAAAAAAATAAATTAAAAGAAGTACAATATTTTTAAAAGTATTTCTTTTAATAACTATATTAATAATTATAATAAAAATTGACACTCTTAGTATGTAGGAGTGTCAATAACCTAAATATTGGTAGACATTCACTCAGCAAAAAATGAATGTTCCTTTTTATTATATGCAAGTTTCCTTGCTACATACTAATAATAGCATATTTTAAAAAAATTATCAAGTAACTATTAGTAAATTATAATATCAAATTAGAAATATCTGTTATAATGTATTTAGGAACATTTATGTGAGTGTCTACCTCTAACTTTCCTTACTTAAGGAGTAGAAGGAGGCCGATAAAGATGAAAACTAAGACTTTTATAATTAAATTTCTAAAGCTCATTGCTATCATTTTATTACTTTCTACCTTATTGGTATTAGCAATAAAAAAATAGACACTCTTCAGCATTGATAGAGTGTCAAGTCTATTAAATTAGAGGCGACATTCACTTGCAAGATCGAATGTTCCTTTTTTATTATATGCAAGTTTCCTTGCTACATACTAATAATAGCATATTTTAAAAA
>CAVJSY010000063.1:0-7568 GCA_963652285.1 Oribacterium sp. | reverse complement strand
CAAGAAGTGTATACTTTTCAACATATCTGTTAGTTAAATTTATAGATTTAATATTAATACTAAGTATATTAATAAAAACAACAAAACCATTAGAAATAAATATGGGACTATCTTATTTATTAAATACAAAAATAATAAATTTAAAACATTTAATTTTAAATATAACGCTAATGTTAATTGCAATTCCCTTAATAGAAGAAACAAGAAGGGAGATTAATAATAGTATAAATTTAAGAACCATACAATCTAATAAAAGAAATATAATTAATAAAATTAAGCAAAATATTAAAAACATAGAACCAATTTATAGATTAACCAAAAATAAAATAAAGAAAATCTATACAGTAATGGAATTAAAAAATTATTCATATTTTGCAAACAGAACAAAAAAACAATATAAAAACAAAACTACAGAGTTTATAATCTTATTATTAAGTATTATAATATTTGTATTAATAATTATTTATTAAGAAAAGAGGAGTTTAGTATGAGATATTTTATAACATTTTCCTATGATGGAAGCGATTTTTCAGGATACCAAAAACAACCAAAAGCAAGAACAGTACAAAATGAATTAGAAAGAGTATTAAAACAAATAAATGGAAATAAAGAAGTTGAAGTTCATGCCTCAGGAAGAACTGATGCAGGAGTTCATGCTATGAATCAAAAAGCTCATTTTGATTTAACATCTGAATTAACTTGTGAGAAGTTACAAAAAGCAATGAATTCATTATTACCCAAAGATATATATATCAAGAAAGTAGAAGAAGTAGATGAAAATTTCCATGCAAGATTTAATGCAACAGGAAAAGAATATATCTATAAAATAAATATGGGAGAATATAATCCATTAGAAAGAAAATATGTATATCAACACAATAAAAAATTAGATGTATCAGAAATGCAAAGAGCATTAAAGTATGTAGAAGGAACCCATTGCTTTAAATCGTTTACAAAAATAGATGATGAAAAAGAAGATAAAGACGGATATGTAAGAACACTATCACAAACAAATATAGAAAGAGACCTAAAAGATGTAAACAAAATAACATTAGTTTTTATAGGAACAGGTTTCTTAAGATATATGGTTAGAAATATAGTAGGAACCTTAATAGATATAGGAGAAGGAAAAATAAAAAGTGAAGAAATAATAGAAATATTAAAGCAGGAAGATAGAACTAAAGCAGGTAAAACTGCTAATCCAGAAGGATTATATTTAAAAAATGTATTTTATTAATACTATTTTTTATAGCATATAAACTATTTTTATTAATCACCACTTTGATATTTAAAAGCACCAAGTGGATAAACAAATACTTGGGTGATTGTAAACACCTGAGTTTTTTTCTTGTTTTATCCCTTAAATTATGATAAGATTATTAAAGGTGATAAAGATGGAAGACATAATAAAAAGAATTTACGATTATTCACTAGAAGAAATAATGGGAGAAAGATTTGGAAAATATTCTAAATACATAATTCAAGATAGAGCAATCCCAGACGTAAGAGATGGATTAAAACCAGTACAAAGAAGAATATTATTCTCAATGTATAAAGAAAAAAATACTTATGATAAACCTTATAAGAAAAGTGCCCGTGCAGTAGGAGATGTTATGGGTAAATACCATCCTCACGGAGATAGCTCAATCTATGACGCAATAGTAAGAATGAGCCAAAGTTGGAAAATGAGAGAACCATTTGTAGATATGCAAGGTAATAACGGATCGATAGATGGCGACTCAGCAGCAGCCTCACGTTATACAGAAACAAGATTATCAAAAATAGCAGGAGCAATGTTAAAAGATATAGACAAAGATACCGTAGTAATGGCACCAAACTATGATGATACTCTTCTAGAGCCAACAGTCTTACCAGCAAAATTTCCAAACCTTTTAGTAAACGGAACAACAGGAATATCCGCAGGATATGCTACAAATATACCACCACATAATTTAGGAGAAGTTATAGATGCAACTATCTATAGAATAGAACATCCAGATTGTGAATTAGATAAAATAATGAAGTATATAAAAGGCCCAGATTTTCCAACCGGTGCTATAATAGAAGGAATAGATGGAATAAAATCAGCATATAAAACTGGAAGAGGAAAAATAATTATCAAATCTAAAGCAACAATAGAAAAAAATAAAATAATAATATCAGAAATCCCATATGAAGTAAATAAAGCTCAACTAGTAAAAAAAATAGATGAAATAAGAATAGACAAAAAAATAGATGGTATATCAGAAGTAAGAGATGAATCAGACAAAACAGGATTACAAATAGCAATAGATTTAAAAAAAGATGCAGATGCTACCAACATATTAAACTATTTATACAAAAATACTGAATTACAAATATCATATAACTTTAATATGATATCAATAGTAAATAGAAGACCAATGTTATTAGGAGTTATAGGAATATTAGATGCCTATATAGCCCATCAAAGAGAAGTAGTATTAAAAAGAACAAACTTTGATCTAGAACATGCTAAAGCAAGATACCATATAGTAGAAGGCTTAATAAAAGCAATATCAGTATTAGATGAAGTAATAAAGATAATTAGAGCAAGTAAAGATAGACAAGATTCAATAAATAATTTAATAAGTAGGTTTGAATTTACTGAAGCCCAAGCAACTGCTATAGTAGACATGAGGTTATACAGATTATCAAATACAGACATAGTAGCACTTCAAGAAGAAAAAGCTAATCTTGAAAAGATAATGGAAGTATTACAAAAAATACTAGAAAGCAAGGCCCAATTAGATAATGTAATAAAAGAAGAATTAAAACAAGTAAAAAAAGAATATGCAACTCCTAGATTATCAGAAATAAGAGAAGAAATAACAGAAATAAAAATAGATAATACAGTAATGCTACCAAAAGAAGATGTAGTAGTAGTAGTAACAAAAGAAGGATATGTAAAAAGAGTTTCCCTTAGAAGCTATGAAAAATCAAATACTGATGATTTAACATTAAAAGAAAATGATTATGTAATAGGATTATATAATATGAATACCCTAGATACATTACTAGTATTTACAGATTTAGGAAACTATTTATATATTCCAGTACATGAATTACCTGACTTAAAATGGAAAGATTTAGGAAAACATATAAGTAATATAATTAATATAGATTCAGAAGAAGTTGTAATAAATGCAATGCCAGTATATAACTTTGATGACGATATATATGTAACATCATTCACTAAAAACGGAATGATAAAAAGAACATGGCTAAAAGAATTTAAAGTTCAAAGATATTCAAAAGCAATAAATATGATGAAACTAAAACCTGGCGATAAAGTAGTAGATGTATCATATAGTAAAGAAAAAAATATTTTAATAGCAACTAAAAAAGGCTATGGTCTATGGTATGACGTAGAAGAAGTATCACCAGTAGGAATTAAAGCAGCAGGAGTAAAATCAATAAACTTAAAAGATGATACAGTAGTAAGTGGAATCTTATTTAATGCAAACACTGAATGTTTATCAATAATAATGGATAAAGGAACTGCTAAAAGATTAAAATTATCTGAAATAGATAAATCATCAAGAGCAAATAGAGGATTACTACTAATGAAAGAAATAAAAAGTAATCCTAGTAAAATAATTAAAGTGTATGCTCTACCAACAAAAAATGAAATCGCAGTAATAACTAAAAATTATGAAAAAGAATTAAAATTAAGTGAAATTCCAATAATGGATAGATATAGTAATGGTTCATATATAGTTAAAGATAAAATAATTGACACTCACGAGCTGACTAAATTAACATCAAAAGAAGACTTAGAAAAAGAAGTAGAAGCAGAACCGGTAGTGGAAAAGCATCAAGAATCATTAAAAGAAATAGATGATTTATTAAAAAATATGGAAAAATAAAAATCAAGAATGTTTATAGCATATTATAAACATTCTTTTTAAATAAAAATGTAAACAATATGTCAAGATATTGAGACAAATAATAAAATATAGTATAATTTAAACAAAGAAAAGAGTGATAGAATGCATAATATTTATGTAAAAGAATTATTAAAAATATGTAAATCAGAATTAATATCAGGTAATCCTGATATGATACTAGAAAATTTTTCCAAAGATACAAGAACAATAAAAGAAAATGATATATATATAGCTTTATCTGGAGAAAAAGTAGATGGTAACATTTACGCAGAAGACGCTTTTAAAAAAGGAGCATCATGCTGCATACTAGATAATTTAGACTATATAGATACTAAGAAATATAAAGATAAAACAATAATTAAAGTAGATAATACAATAGAATGCTTGCAAGAGTTAGCAAAATTAAAAAGAAGTAAGTACAATATTCCCGTAATAGCAGTTACTGGAAGTGTAGGCAAAACAAGCACTAAAGACATAATAGCAGAAGTAGTAAAAGGAAAGTACAATACATTAAAAACAGAAGGCAATTTAAATAACCATATAGGATTACCACTAACAATATTAAGACTAAAAGATGAAGAAGCACTTGTAGTGGAAATGGGAATGAATCATAAAAAAGAAATAAGTGTTCTTACCAATATAGCAAAACCAACAATTTCAGTAATTACAAATATAGGCACAGCTCATATAGGAAATTTAGGATCAAGAGAAAATATATTAAAAGCAAAATTAGAAATATTAGAAGGAATGGAAAAATATTCAACATTAATAATAAATAATGATAATGACCTATTACATAAAGAATTACCAAAATTAGAAAAAGATTATAATGTAATAACAGTAGGAATAAATAACAATTCAACATACCTTGCTAAAAATATTAAAGAATATCCATTTAATAGTAAATTTCAAATTGAAAATAATGACATAGAAATAAATGTTGGTGGATTACCTTTCATATATAATAGCCTAGTAGCATACGCTGTTGGAAAGTGTCTAAATATTGATGATGATAAAATAAAAGATGCAATATATAATTTTAAATTATCTCCTCATCGACAAGAATTAATAACAAATAAAATTGGTACTACCATTATAGACGATACTTATAATGCTAATATAGACTCAATGTTAGCAGCAATAAAAATATTAGGTCAAGTAAAAAATAAAAGAAAAATAGCCTTATTAGCAGATATGCTAGAACTAGGAGATTATGAAGAAGAATTACATAGAAAAGTAGGAAAAGCGGTAACTGATAATAATATTGATGTTTTGATAACAGTAGGTCCCCTTGCAAATAAATACATAAAAGCAGAAGCAATTAAAAATAACATGGATGAACACTGTATTTATAGTTTCAATAGTGCGAATGATTCAGTAGAATTTTTAAATAAACTATTAAAAAGCAATGATATAATCTTACTTAAAGGCTCAAACTCTATGCACCTAACAAATATTGTAGAAAAAATAAAATAAAGAGTGTAAACAATTCACTCTTTTTTGTCTATCTCAAAAATATTATGATATAATAAAAATAGATTGGTGGTAATAGTATGTTTAAACTAAAAAAAAATTCATCAGAAGAAAAAATAAAAAAATCCAAAGAAATAATTAAAGAGGAAAAAAGAAAAATTAAAGAAGAAAAGAAAAAGATAAAGAATGATGCTAAAAATAGCAGAAAAAAACATATTGAAAAAGAAACATATACAAGTAAAGAAGTAGCAGTTTCTATAGTAATATCAATGATATTAGGTGCTGTAATTTGTATCAGTGCAGTATTATTAACATTAAAACTAAATCACACCTTAGACTCATATAAAGATTTAAGCAAGTTAATAGAGACATATAAAACTATAACAAATAATTATTATGGTGATATAGATAAAAAAGAATTAATAGATACCGCTACAAATGCAATGATGGAATCAGTTGGAGATAACTTTACAACTTATAGTAATTCTGAAAAAACAGAAAGTTTTCTAGAAGATGTAGAAGGTAGCTATGAAGGAATAGGTTGTACAGTAACTACAACAGAAGAAGGAGAAATAAAAGTAGTAAGTATGTTCGATGATAGTCCCGCTAAAAAAGCAGGATTAAAAGAAAATGATATTATTTTAGCAATAGATGGAACAGATTACCAAGATAAGACCAGTAATGATGTAGCAGAATATGTAAAAAATAGTAAAAATAAAACCATAACTCTAAAAATAAAAAGAAATGACAAAGAAAAAACAATTAAAATAACAAGAGCAAAAATAGATATACCAGTAGTATCAAGTAATTTATATGAACAAGATAATCACAAAATTGGATATATATCAATATCAATTTTTTCTAAAACCTCAACAGAACAATTTAAAAATCAATTAGAAAAACTAGAAAAAGAAAATATTGAAGGATTAGTAATAGATGTAAGAAATGATGGAGGAGGTTATCTATCATCAGTTACAGATATCTCCAGCATGTTTTTAGCCAAAGGGAAAGTAATTTATAAATTAGAAAGTGAAAAAGAAAAAGAAGTAATAAAAGATAAAACTAAGGAAAAAAGAACTTATCCAATAGCAGTATTAATAAATGAGGATAGTGCTTCTGCCTCTGAAATATTAGCATCTGCTATAAAAGAAAGTTATAATGGATTAGTAGTAGGAGTAAATTCTTACGGAAAAGGTACAGTTCAACAAACAAAACAACTAAAAGACGGAAGCATGATAAAATATACTACTCAAAAATGGTTAACACCAAATGGCAACTGGATAAATGAAACTGGTGTAGAACCAACAAATAAAGTTGAATTAGATACTAATGGAGAGACAGATAATCAATTACAAGAAGCAATAAATTTAGTAGTAAAAAATTTAAACTAATATATAACAATTTGTCAAATAAGTAAAGAAACTAATCGTTTCCAACATATAACTACAATTTTAGACATAATATGATATAATAAATCTGATATGCTTTAAATCTAAAAGGAGTGAGTTAACATGATAAAGTATATAATTTGTGAAGATAATTCTAATTTTCTTCAGAAAATATCAGAGGTTGTACACAAAACAATGAAAATGTATAAATTTGATTATAAAATACACAAATTTCAAGGATACAAACCTGAAATAGAAAGTCTAATATCTGATGAAAGTGATCAAAAGATTTATATTTTAGATGTAGAAATGCCAGAAGTATCAAGACTAGAAATTGCTTCAATGATAAGAGAAGAAGATACTAAAAGTACAATAATATTTTTAACATCCTATCCAGAATATAAAAATGACGTATTTTATTCGAGATTGTTAGCACTAGACTATATTCAGAAGGGTCCATTATGGGGAAATAGACTAGAAGATACAATAAAACATACTATAAAGAATATCAACAAAGGCAAAGCACTAGTGTTTAAGTATAATGGTCATGCATATAGAGTAGAGTATAATGACATCAATTATATCGAGAAAGTTCAAGAACATAGAAAATGCATAATTTATACTAAAGATGGGAAAAAATATCAAGTAACTAGCACATTAAAAGAATTACAACCCAAATTAACCTCAACCTTTCTACAAACACATAAGTCGTTTATTTTGAATGTAAAAAACATAAAACATATTGATTATCCAAATAATGTAGTTACATTTAATAATAACTTTAAAGCATATCTAATAT
>CAVJSY010000062.1:0-11452 GCA_963652285.1 Oribacterium sp. | reverse complement strand
TAGAACAGGGAAAAGAAGAAAATAAAATAGAAATGATTAAGTCTATGTTAGAAAATGACGTTGATATTGAAAAGATTGCTAAAGTAAGTGATAAATCAATTGAGGAAATAAAAGAAATAGAAAAGTCTATGAAATAGAATTCTATTTCTTTTTTCTAACAAATCTATTTAAAAAAATATAAGTCTTTTTATCTCAAAAGTATAAAATTAAATAATTCTTAGTTACTTAGAAATTATTTTAAGTAACTTTTTATTTTATGTATTATTTAAAATATTTAATCTTCATTTAATTTTAATTGTATATACTTTAAATGTGAAAGGAGGAATAATGTATAATAATATATTTCAAAGAGTAGAAGAAAAATACTTAATCACAAAAGAACAAAAAGATAATTTATTAAAAGAAATAGGTAATAACTTAGAAGAAGATAAGTATTTTAAGAGTAGTATACATAACATATATTTTGATACTGATAATAATGATTTAATAATTAATTCTTTAGAAAAGCCAATCTTTAAAGATAAATTTAGAATAAGAAGTTATGGATGTCCTACGAAAGATGATTATGTATTTTTAGAAATGAAAACTAAATATAATGGTATTGTTGGGAAAAGAAGAATAAAAATGAAATTAGAAGAAATAGATTTATATTTAGCCAATAAAAAGACATCAAATAATTTAATATTGAATGAAATTGTTTATTATTATAATTATTATAAACTAAAACCCGCTATATATATTGCGTACGATAGAGAAAGTTATAAAGGAATAGATAATGAAGATTTGAGAATTACTTTTGATAGTAATTTAAGAAGTAGAAGAGATGATTTAACATTTAAAGAAACTAAAAAGATGAAAAGTTATTTTGATGAAGATTTATATATTATGGAAATAAAAACTAATTTGTCTCTTCCAATGTGGTTAGTTAAATATTTATCTTTATATAAAATATTTCCAACTAGTTTTTCAAAATACGGTAAGGTTTACGAAAGAGAAATGAAGGAGATGATGAAACATGCTTAATAGCATTTTTGAAAGTAGTACTGTTAGTTCAATTGGAATAGTTGAATTATTTATTAGTTTATTTGTAGCAATTATTTTAGGATTTATGATTTCGTTAGTTCATAAATATACATCTAAGTATAGTAAAAATTTTTTAATTACTATTACTTTATTACCAATTTTAGTTGAAACGGTAATGCTTATGGTTAATGGTAATTTAGGTACTTCTATCGCTATAATGGGAGCCTTTAGCTTAGTTAGATTTAGAAGTATTCCAGGAACATCTAGAGAAATATTAATAGTATTTTTTGCAATGTCTGTAGGACTTGCTTGTGGTATGGGGCAAGTATGGTTTGCTATAATAATTACTATTATATGTTGTGTGCTTTTATTTTTACTGAATAAAATTTCATTATTTGATAAAGATAAAAAACAAAAAAATTTAAAAGTCTTAATACCAGAAAATTTAGATTATGATGATATTTTTCAAGATATCTTTGATGAATTTACAGATTATGTTTATCTTGAAAAGACAAAAACTGTAAATATGGGAAGTATGTTTGAGTTAAGTTACATAATTAATTTAAAAGATAATATTAAAGAGAAAGAATTTATAGATAAAATAAGAATGAGAAATAGTAATCTAAAAGTTGTTTTAGAAAGAGTAGCAGATAGTTATGATTTGTAAAAAAAATAAGAAAAAATTCTTTATTTTATTATTTGTAATTATTCTAATTAGTAGTTTATTATATTATTTATACACAAACATTGATATGAAAAATTCATCAAATAATGCTAATTCTAAAATTGATAGTAATATTGATTGGTCTATCTATGAAACTAAAGAAATAGAATTAGATAGCAGTTTAGTGATTACCAAAGAGGGCATATATGTCTTATCTGGAACATTAGAAAATGGATCTATTGAAGTAAATACCAAAGGAAATGTTAAAATAATTTTAGATAATGTTAATATTACAAATAAAAATGGACCCGCTATAAATGTTAAAAATGCTAAAAATATTGTTATAAGCACTAAAGAAAATAGTGTTAATAACTTAACAGATGGTGAAGTTTTTTCGGGGTATGATGATAGTATAAATGCCACTATTTATAGTAAGGATAATCTGATATTAGAAGGAGATGGCACTTTAATAGTTAATAGCAATAATGAAAATGCAATAGTCTCATGTAATGATTTAATAATTAATGATGGAATTTATAAAATAAATGCAAGTATTGATGCTCTTAAAGGTAAGGATTCTGTAATAATTAAAAATGGTAATTTTGAAATAAATTCCACTGGTGATGCAATAAAATCTACTAATGATAAAGATGAAGAAAAAGGTTATATTGAAATTTCAGATGGCACATTTAATATTACAACTAGTAGTAAAAGTGATGATGAAAGCGCTAAAGGAATAAAAGCAATCAATTATATAGTGATATCTGGAGGCACATTTAATTTAGATACTATAGATGATGCTATTCATTCTAATAATAAAATTACTATAAGTGGAGGAATTTTTGAAATAAAATCTAATGATGATGGATTTCATGCTGATAATGAACTTTTAATTGATAATGGTACTATAAATATTGTTAGATCATATGAAGGATTGGAAGCAGAAAAAATAATAATTAATGATGGAGATATAAAAGTATATTCAAGTGACGATGGGATAAATGCCTCTAGTAAATCTAATAGTTTAGCAACTATTAATATTAATGGAGGAAATGTATATGTTAATTCTTCTGGAGATGGATTAGATGCTAATGGTAGCATTTATATATCTGGCGGTGTTGTAACTGTTGATGGTCCCACAACTGATGGTGATGGAGCATTAGATTATGACAATGAACTCGTTATTACAAACGGAAAATTAATTGCAGTAGGCTCATTAGGAATGGCTCAAGGTATTTCTAATACATCTAGTCAATATGGAGTTTTAATTAATTTTGATAAAACTTATCAAAATGGTAGTGTCATTACTATTACCAATAGTAATAACGAAGAAATTATGTCTTATACCTCTACAAAAAACTTTTCATCCATATGTTATAGTAATAGTAATCTTGTTAATGGTGAAAATTATCAAGTAAAAATTAATGGTGAAACAGTAACAAGTTTAACTATTACAGAAATATCTAATACAGTTGGAAATTTTAATAATGGTCCTAAGAATATGTCACCAAACGGTAATAGAAAATCTAGATAGAGAAAGTAGTAAATCTATTTTCTTTTTATTTTATTACATATATTTATTTATATAATTAAATATATAGTTATGTATTGTATTTAAATAAAACTAAAAAATTATAATTATATGTACTTTTTTCTATTATAAATCATAGATTATGTTGAGGGGTGATTATCTTGTCTACATATAAAGAGATAGTAACAAAAGCAATTATTGGTAAAGGTAAAAAATATTATAAAAATACATATACTATAGATTGTGAATATGTTCCAACAACTGTACTTGGATGTTGGGTTATTAATCATAAGTTCAAAGGATCAGAAGTTGGTGGCCATATTGTTATAGATGGTTCTTTTGATGTTAATATTTGGTATTCTTATGATCATGATACAAAAACTACTGTAATCACTAAAACATTAAATTACAGTGAAAATGTATCAGTAAGACAAAGAGAAACTACTGATTCATCTACTAAAGATATTATAGTTAGAAGTTTAAAACAGCCTAATTGTATTAATGCTAAAGAAAATGGAAAGTCAATTAATATTGATATAGAAAAAGAATTAGGAGTAGAAATAGTAGGAGATACTAAAGTAAAGATTGCTATAGAAGAAGATGAAGAACCATGGGATATTATTGATGATAGTACTTATGATGATAATATATCAAAAGATATTGATAAAGAAGTAAATGATAAGTATATTAAAGAAGATACCATAGAGAATAACGATAAGAAAAGTTAATCTCTTTTTCTTTTATTAAAAAATATTATTATATCTTGAATAATAATCTATTTTTGGGTATAATTAATTTAAAAGAAAGAGTGATAAAGATGAATGATATAAATAATAGAATGGAAGAACTAATTAAAATATTAAATGACGCTAATTACAATTATTATATATTGGATAATCCTACTATTACTGATCAAGAATTTGATAAATATTTAAGAGAACTACAAGAATTAGAAATGGAATATCCAGATTTAAAAAGAGAAGATAGTCCTACTGTTAGAGTAGGAGGAGATGTAATATCTTCATTTGATAAAGTTACTCATGAAATACCAATGCTTTCTATTGGAGATGTATTTAATGAAGAAGAAGTTATAACTTTTGATGAAAGAATTAAAAAAGAAGGATATAATCCAGAATATGTTTGTGAATTAAAAATAGATGGTTTAAGTGTAAGTCTACATTATGAAAAAGGAAAGTTAGTAAGGGCTGCTACTCGTGGTAATGGTACTATTGGTGATGATATAACTAATAATGTTAAAACAATAAAAACTGTTCCTTTAACTATTAATAAAGATATTGATATAGAAGTTCGTGGAGAAATCTATATGAGTAAAAATACATTAAAAAAATTAAATGAAGAAAGAAAAAAAGAAGGCTTACCACTACTTCAAAATTGTAGAAATGCTGCTTCTGGTTCTATTAAATTATTAGATAGTAAGATGGTTGCTAAAAGAAATTTAGAATGTTTTATATATCATTTACCAAATCCTTTAGATTATGGAATTAAAACTCATAATGAAGCATTAAATTTTATGAAAGAGTTAGGTTTTAGAACCAATCCTAATAATAGATTGGTAAATAGTATTAATGAAGTTATGGATTATATTCATGAAAAAGGAAAAGAAAGAAGTAGTTTAGCATACGATATAGATGGTGTTGTAGTAAAAGTTAACGATATTAATATGCAACAAAAATTGGGATTTACCTCTAAGTATCCTAAATGGTGTGTTGCTTATAAATTTCCTGCTGAAGTTTGTTATACAAAATTAATTGATATAATATTTACTGTTGGAAGAACTGGCCAAATAACCCCTAATGCAGTACTTGAACCAGTTATTGTAGCGGGTTCTACTATAAGAAGAGCTACTCTTCATAATGAAGATAATATTGTTAATAAAGATATTAGAGTTGGAGATACTGTTGCTATTTATAAGGCTGGAGATGTTATACCTGCTGTTTTACATAGTTTAAAAGAAAGAAGAAATGGTAGTGAACCAATATTTACTATGATAGATAAATGCCCTATATGTGGTAGCAAGATTATTAGAAAAGAAGAAGAGGCTGATTATTTTTGCCCTAACTTAGAATGTCCTGCTAGAAAAGTAGAAAAATTGATACATTATGCTTCTAGAGAAGCTATGAATATTGAAGGTCTTGGTGATAGGGTTTTAGAAGATTTATATAATTATCATTATGTTTCTGATATTCCTGATATATATGAGTTAGAAAGTCATAGAAAAGAATTATTGGAATTAGAAGGTTATGGAAATAAAAAGGTAGATAATTTATTTGCATCTATTAATAATAGTAAAAATAATTCCTTAGAAAAGTTATTATTTGGTCTTGGTATTAAGCAAGTAGGTAGTAAGATGGCTAAAACTTTAGCAAGAACTTATAAAACTTTAGATAACTTAAGTAATGCTACTTATGAAGAATTAGTAGAAATTCCTGATGTAGGAGAAATAATTGCTAAAAGTATTATAGATTATTTTAATGATGAAGATAATAAAAATATGATTGATAGATTAAAGAAATACGGTATTAATATGGATTATATTAGTGGAGAAGAAGTAGTAGCAGATGAAAACTTTAATGGTAAAACTTTTGTACTTACTGGAACTTTAAATCAAATTACTAGAGATAAAGCTAGTGAGATTATAGAAAATAAAGGCGGAAAAGTAACTAGTTCTGTTACAAAAAAGACTAGCGTTGTAGTAGTAGGAGACAATCCTGGTAGTAAGTATGATAAAGCCGCTAGTTTAAATATAGAAATATGGAATGAAGAGAAATTTATGGACTTAATAAAAGAAGATTAATTTCTCTTTTTTGTTGATTTATTTTTTGTTTTGTGATATCCTTTTATTAGGATATGGAGAGTGAAGAGAGTGAAGAAGTTTAAGAAAATCAAAAAAAGTATTTTGCTGTTTATTTGTATGTTCATTTCTATTATTGGTTTTTCTAATAATGTCTATGCTGTAAATAATAGTTATGTACACACAAAAACAGGCATAGTTCCGTGGGCTAAACAAAACTATGGTGCTAATTTATATTATCATTACTTTGACGGTAGTATAAAAGCTTATTGTCTACAATGGAGTTATAGTACATCACCAAATGTAACTTATAACATATATAGTGATACTAGTCAGTTGACAGATTATAGCAGATATGTTGTTGCTAAAGCCATTGAACTTATCAATAATGATAGTAATTTAGCTGATGATCAAAAGTATACATATAGTACTTGGGTTACTAACTGTGTATTCAAAACTTATGGTTCATCTTGTCGTAGCAGTTGGAATGGATACCAAAAATATGTAGAACAGGCAATCAAAGATGTTGCTGAAATGCAATTATGTACTGGCTCTAATACAAGTGGTTGCTTTAACAGTGGAGCATTTAATTTGAAAATTGATGGTAGTAATTATACATTAAACAAATTCGGATCAGGGAATAATTTTATTTCTAATAAAATAACTTTAACAGGTTTGCTTGCTAGTTATGGTGGTACTGGTACAGAGTATAAAATTTCTATCGAATCTTGTCCTGGTGATAGTTGCTCTATTTGTACTGATCAATGGGGCAATGGTTGTGAAAATTCTAAAACTATAAAAAATAGTGGAGATGATTACTCTTTCTATGTTAGAGTTAATAATGGACAAGCAAATAAAGCAGTAAAGATTAAAGCTACTGGTAAGAATAGTGCTACTTATCCATATGCATACGTTTATTATTATTCTAGTAGTACTCAAAAACTTGCAATAACAGAAGATTACACTGTAACTAGAGATGTTTCTAAGAATTTATCTTTATATGTTCCTGCTGAACATACAATTATTGCTACTAAGGTAGATGAAAATGGTGAAGATTTAACAGGAGCAAAATTTGAAATATATAGGACAGATGAAAATGGTAAAAAAGAAACTTTAGCGGAAAGTGATGGTAAATCTACAATATCTTATACAGAAGTAAATGATACAGATAATTGGTCTAAGTATTCATATTGTTTTGTTGAAACAGAATCCCCTAATGGATATGTTTTGGCAGAATCTGATAAACAACCTTTCTGTATTAAACCAAAATCTGGAACTGCAGAGTCTATGTGCTATAAAAAAGAGGGAAATAGTAGAACAGAGACTGATATAGTTAATTGTGATGACTATAAATATTATTGTTCTGCAAGTGATGCAGAATTAGATGTTAATATTTGTAGAAGTAATAAACCTGCAACTACATCTGCCCCAACGTCTTGTTCTGATGGATATGAGTATAATGAAGAGGATAAAATGTGCTATAAAAAAGATAGTACTGGTGAAGATACATCAGGTGTAACTAGTGGTACTACTTCTAGCGCTATAAAACCAGAAGAACCAACAAGTTCTGTGACTTCAAGCACTTCTGATACAAATACAGGCACTATAACTGCTCCAACAAAGGAAAGTGCTCCTTCTAAATGTGAAAGTGGAGAGTTAGAAAGTGGCACTTGTTATACTTGTGATGATGGTGATGTATTTGATCCAGATAAAAAAGTTTGTGTTCATTCAGAAGATGCTAAATGTAAGAATGGTACAGGAACTGATGTTGATGCATCTTATTGTGAAAATAGGCCTAATTTTGAAATAGTTAATATTTCATCAACTGGTAATATTAGTTTTGTTAGAACTAATATTAGAAATAAAGTTTCTATCAGTAAACAATCTATAACTGGAGATACTGAATTATATGGTGCTAAAATGAAAGTATGTACTGATAAACCTAATGAAAAATCAGAGTGTACTGTTGCAACTTTAGCAAATTCTAACGAAAAAATTGAATGGGTTAGTGGTAATACTCCAAGAACTTGGAGAGGACTTGAAACTAATAAAACTTATTATTTAGTTGAAACAGTTGCTCCTTTAGGCTATGCAGTTACTCAATATACGAGTTTTTCTATCAGTAATGATGGTACTGTTACTAGTGGTGATACTGTAGTTGAAGATAAAACAATAGTAGTTAAAAATGATTTAAACAAGGTATCTATTAGTAAACAAGATATTACAACATCTGAAGAATTACCTGGTGCTAAATTAAAAATTTGTTTAATGGCACAAGATGAAAACGGTGAATATCAATTAATCAAACCAGAAGATAGTACAAACGACCAAGATTGCGTTATTACTTTATTAAATACTGGTGAAACCGCTGAGTGGACTAGTGGTAATACACCATTTGAAATAACTGGTCTTGATGCTGGTACTTATGCTTTAATAGAAGAGATAGCACCAAATGGTTATGATTCTGCTGAAAAAATAATTTTTACAGTTAATCAAGATGGTACTGTTTCGGATAAAGATGGTAATTTAATTACTGATAATAAAATTGTTATGAAAGATAAAAAAATTGAACAGGTTCCTACTGGAGATATTTTAATTGGAGTTGTCATTATTCTAGGTATTGTTGGAATTGGTTATGGTAGTTATTATTATTTCAAAATATATAAAAAGAATGATAACAAAAAAGAAACTAATAAATCAGAAAAAAAGGTTAAGTGATTGTTAATAACAGTCACTTTTTTCTATTTTATTATTTAATCATGTTTAAAAAAGTAAAAATATGATGTATAATGTATAAGTGTGGTGGTAAGATGAATGAGTATAGAAGTCAAGAGGAATTATTTAAAGGATTAATTCCCGCAATGAATGTAAAATTAAAGTTATTCAAAAATACTAGTTATCATTATATTACTAAGGAAGACATTTGGAATTATTTAAAAATTACAAAATGGAAATCTAGTAGTAATCTTACTTTAGGTGAGATGGTAAACGATATTATTAAGTTAGAACCTAATGATATTGATAAGTATTTAAAAGAACAGATGAAAAATGAAAAGAAAGAAATTATTATTTAGTTAGGAGTGAAAATATGAATTTAAATATTATATATATCATTTTAGCAGTAATTGCTATAGTTGGTCTAATAATGTTTCTTAAAGTGAAAAATAAAATTCTTAGAGTATTAGGTGGAGTAATGGTTAGTTTATGTATAATTGTTGCTTGCACTGTTTCCTTTAATCCTTTATTAGACAAAATTCATTATGGTATTGATTTACAAGGTGGATTTGAAATATTATATCAAGTTAGTCCTTTGGATGATAAAGAAAAACTTGATAGTGATATGGTATACAATACTTATAAATCTTTACTCAAAAGAATTGATATTCTAGGTGTTAGTGAACCAGAAATCACTATTGAAGGTGATGATAAAATTAGAGTAAAACTTGCTGGTGTTACTAATAAAGAAGAGGCTAGAGAAGTATTATCATCTACTGCATCACTAACTTTTAGAGATACTTCTAATATATTACTTATGACTAGTGATGTATTAGGTGGAAATGCAAAAGTTACAAGAGATAAAAATGGAAAGCCAGCGGTTAGTTTATCTATAAAAGATAAAGATAAGTTTTATGATGTTACTAACAAGATATCTAAAACCACTAATAATGTTATTGTTATTTGGTTAGATTATAAAGAAGGCGAAGATAGTTATTCTAAGGAAAAGGATAAATGTGGATCATTATCTGATTCTAGATGTTTATCTGCTGCTACAGTTTCTCAAGGTTTTGCAAGTGATGTTATTATTTCAGGTAATTTTACTGAGGAAGAAGCTACTAGTTTAGTAGAATTAATTAATTCTGGAGCATTACCAACAAAACTTACTGAGGTATCTTCTAGAACTGTTGAAGCTTCATTTGGAGCTAATTCCTTAAATCAAACTTTAATTGCAGGTATTATTGGTATTTGTTTAGTAATTATTCTTATGATTGCAATATATAGATTTTCAGGATTTATTGCTAGTATGGGACTTGTATTATATACTTTACTATCATTTTTAGTATTTTATTTAATAAATGGAGTTCTTACATTACCTGGTATTGCCGCTATGCTATTAGGTATAGGAATGGCAGTAGATGCTAATGTTATTAGTTTTGAAAGAGTTAAGGAAAATTTAAAGATAGGACACAGTTTAAAAGAAGCATATCATATTGGTAATAAGGATTCATTATCAAGTATAATTGATGCTAATATTACTACTATGATAGTAGCAGTTATCCTATTTATTTTAGGTGAGAGTTCTGTTAAAGGATTTGCTACAATGTTGATCATAAATATTATTGTTACTGTTTTAGTTATGGTAATATTTGTTAAGTTTGTATTAAAGTTATTTGTAGATTGTGATTTCTTTGATGATAAACTTGGTATGTTTATAGGATTTAATAAGAAAAAAATAGTTAAATCTAAAGAGATTATTGTCCCATTTAAGAAATTAGAATTTGTTAGAAATAGAAAGTTCTTCCTATCTATCACTGCATTTATTATAGTAGTAGGTATAGTACTATCTTGCCTTAGAGGAGCTAATCTTGGAGTAGATTTTACTGGTGGTACTACAGTAACTGTTAATACTAATGAAAATGTATCTTTGTCTAAATTAAAAAATGATTTAAAAGATATGAAATATACTATAAAGAAAACTAGTAAAACTGATGATGATGTAACTGTTACTATAGATGAAGTTTTAGGTAAGGATGAAATAAAGGACTTAACAAATAAATTAGAAGAAAAGTATGATTCTACTACTGATATATATGTAGTTAGTAAAATTGTTAAACAAGAACTTACAAAGAACGCTATATATTCATTGATACTAGCTTCTATTGCTATAGTAATATATATAAGTTTAAGATTTAAATTTAACTATGCTGTAGCAGGTATTGTAGCGTTACTACACGATGTTACAATTGTTATATTATTCTTCTGTATATTTAAGATAGAGATTACATCAATCTTTATTGCAGCAATTCTAACTATTATTGGTTATTCAATAAATGATACTATTGTTACATTTGATATGATTAGAGAAAATTATAAAACTAAGTATAAAAATAATATTAAAAAGAGTGAGGATTTAATAGATTTAGTTAATGATAGTGTTAGACTTACTATATTTAGAAGTATTCTTACTACTATTACTACTATTATTCCTGTTATTTGCTTAATATTATTTGGTGCTAGAGAAATACTTGACTTTAATATTGCATTATTAGTTGGATTTATTGCAGGTGTTTATTCATCTATTTATATTTCTAATCAATTATGGTTAATACTAGAAGACAGAAAAATTAAAAAAACTCCTATTAAACCAAAGAAAAAAGATGATGATGACGAAATAGAAGAATTAAAGATAAAAGGAGTTAATTGT
>CAVJSY010000061.1:0-2522 GCA_963652285.1 Oribacterium sp. | reverse complement strand
TTCTAATAGTTCTTCCTCAACAATCTTATTTTTTAAACTTGCAAAACCACCAAAAGTATTAATTTTTCTTAGTTCAATTCTTAAATTATTTAAAACATCATGTGGTATTATTCCCTCATCTCTTGCTTCTAACAATTGGTGTTCTATCTTAAATTTCTTCAAAGCCGCTTTTATTTGATCTCTTTGTCTTTGATATTTTACTTCTCTCTCTAAATTCTTTAAACAATTATCAAAAACATACAAACTATTATCATCTGCATTATAATATTTATACATTTCTTTTGTCCTACTCTTGATATAAGGAATAGTATAAGAATTTTTACTATCATTCACACATTTATTAATAAAATTATCTATCTTACTACTAACTAATAAACTATATTCAATTCTACTTTTTAATTTATTATATATATCAATATACATTTCTCTTGCTTCTTCTTCAGTCTCACATTTATCTAAATTATCAATCTCTAACCCTCCAACATATACATTAGGATTAGAAGTAATAATTTTTTGTAATTTCATTTTATACGTAATTATATTTTTCCTTAAAACTATTTTACTAACATAATAAGAATATAACTCTAATAATTTATTACCATCCTTAAAATTGATATCATCTAACCTGTCATTAACCTCTTTAAGCATCTTTTCAAGATAATTATCCCAATATCCATCACACAAAGAAGTTAAATTATCAATAACAATAAACTTATAAGCATTTTTCTCTAGCACATCACTATATTTCTCAAATAAATTCTCTACCTCACTATAAGTATCTGTAACAATTAGTTTGTCTAACAATTCATTGTATAAACTAATAGAGTTAGCATCTCTAACATCAACATATTGTCTTAAATATAATAAATTATCTTTTATATTATCTTCAATATAATATTTACTCTTAGAACTTAATGGAGACTTAATCCTTGTCTTATACATATTTATCATTTATCTTCTCCCCTTTCTATTTTTATCATTTTTAAAAAGATTTTCTAACCCAAGTTCATCAAAAAGTAATTCATCATAAACTTTATCTACGACACTATCAATTCTTTCTAAACTATCACTTTCATAATCCAAACTTATCAACTCAATCATTTGCTTAAAAGCCTTTTTAAAGTCTTCAGCATTTTTTTGAGTATTAAAATTTCTTAATTCCGGTTGAATTACCATATTATTAAAATTACCTGACGAATTTTCAAACATCTTACTCAAAGTATCACAACATTTAATTGCCTTAATAATACATCTCTTTCTGTTCTCATATTCTTTAATCAAATCATTATCCATATCAGAAATAGATACAAATACTTCAACTCTAGGTTTTATTCCCTTCTTTTCTTTTGATATTCTATCATTTATCTGTCTTAAAGAAGAACTAAGCTTAACTTCTAAAAGTGATTTTTGTCTTAAAAATTCAGAATTTATTATATCTGTTTCGATCTTAGAAAAATCACCATTAGCAGTTTTTGCAAATTCCCCAAAAGACTTAACAGAATCTACTTTTTTTATCAACTCATCTGCAGAACTAAATAAAAATATTTCATCTTGAACCCACCCTGAAATTTTTCTATATAAATCTTTCTTTTTCTGATTTCCTTTTTCATAATCGTTTATTGCTTTTTCTTTAAACTTATCTTTATCAACTCTAAAATCAGTCATAAACCTTCTATATTCAACATCTAATGGAAAATAATATCCTCTTTTTTTATCTAATTCTGCTTTAATATCACCATAAGAAAAACTATATTTAGGATTATTTTTAATTTTTTCCAAATATTCATCAATAAACATATTTACATATAATGAATAATCAAGTCTATTTAATATAGGATTTGCTATTACATATATTTGCTTTTCACCAGCAGTTTTATCATCAACTATTCTAAAATTATTTATATTATCTATTACCTTTTCAATATCATTAGGTACCACATTATCAGGTAATCTACTTGCTTTATTTCTTATATCCCTAATAACTTTTAATTTAATTAAATTAAAATCTACATCATCACTAACTTTTAATTTACATCTATTAAGACTATCAATATTACTAAAAAATAACAACTGTTCTAAATCAACCCCAACTTCCAAAACAGTAAATCCTTCTTTACCAATTTTATCTTCTAATTCCTTACAATAAGATAATCCTCTAGTAGTACAATCAATCATAACTTTATATTCTGCAATTAAATTAGTAAAAATACTATCAATCATGTCATCATCACCAGAAGTAAAACTACGTTTTAATTTAATATCACCCAAATCCCATTCAAAATAATTTCTAATTCTAGAATAATCATTTAAAGTACCAAGACGACTTCTTGAAATATTTTCATGTATTTCCTTATCAATTACTAAAGGTGCTATTAATAAATTAACCTTTCTATATGCCTCAAAATATATACTAGAAATATCATTATCCTCAGGCAAATTTTGTAATTGATTAATTTTTTTCAAAAATGAAGTAAGAATATCTTTTAATCTTAATAAACTCTCCTCCTGTTTTTCCAAATCAT
>CAVJSY010000060.1:0-3804 GCA_963652285.1 Oribacterium sp. | reverse complement strand
ATGAAGGTGATAGACGTGAATAGATATAATCCTAATTTTAAAGATGGTTTAAATAAGGAACAAATAATGGAGAGAATAGAACATAATTTAATTAATTATAATGATCAACCTCCAACTAAAAGTATTGGGCAAATATTTAAAGATAATTTCTTTACATATTTTAATTTTATTAACTGTGTATTAGGTGGTGCTATAATAGTTGCAGGTATAATTGGTGGAGAGATATTTGAATCTTTAAAGAATTGTACTTTTATGGGGGTTATTATATTTAATAGTATTATTAGTACTGTTCAGGAGGTTATTTCTAAAAAGACTATTGATAGATTATCAGTTTTGGCTGCTTCTAAGGTATGTGCGATAAGAGAAGGTAAGGAAGTAGAACTCGATTTAGATCAAATAGTATTAGATGAGGTATTAAAATTAGATTTAGGTGATCAGGTTGTTTGTGATAGTGTTTTGTTAGATGGTACAGTTGAAGTTAATGAGTCTTTTATTACTGGTGAGGTTGAGCCTATTGTTAAAAATGTAGGTGATACTATTTTATCTGGTAGTTTTGTGGTTAGTGGTACTTGTTATGTTAGAGTTGATCATATAGGCAGTGATAATTACATTTCTAAAATAAGTAGTGAGGCTAAATATAATAAGAAAGTAAATTCTGTTATTATGAGTTCGTTTGAGAAAATTTTAAAAGTTTTATCTGTAGTTATAGTACCAGTTGGATTTTTACTTTTAATAAATCAATTGTCTGTTACTAATAATGATATTACTGCTTCTATTTTTAATACTGTGGCTGCTTTGATTGGAATGATACCAGAGGGATTACTACTTTTGACTAGTTCTGTTATGGCTGTTAGTGTTGTTAGACTTGCTAGATATAATGTATTAGTACAGCAACTATATTGTATTGAGACGTTAGCAAGGGTAGATGTTATTTGTTTGGATAAAACAGGAACTATTACCGAGGGTTCAATGGAAGTTATTGATGTAGTTAGTGAAATTTCTAATACTACTAAAGATGTAGATTTAACATTATCAAATGTTTGTTATGCTTTTGAAAATAAAAATGCTACTATGGAAGCAATATGTGAAAAGTATCCTGGTAAGGGAGATTGGGATATTGATTCTAAAATTGAATTTTCATCTTCTAGAAAATTTTCTGCGGTTAGTTTTAAAAATAAGGGTAGTTATTATATTGGAGCTTGTGAGTTTGTATTAAAGAAAGATTATAATAAATATAAGGAAAAAATTGAATCTTATAGTGATTATCGTGTTTTAGTTCTTGCTAGAAATGATGCTAAATTGTCAGAAAAACCTACTAATCTTGAAGTTATGGGATTTATATTAATTCAAGATAAGATTAGAAAAGAGGCTCCTGATACTTTGAAATATTTTAAAGAGCAAGGAGTTAATGTTAAAATTATTAGTGGTGATAATTTTATGACTGTTTGTAGTATTGCTAAAAGGGCAGGATTAGAAGATGCTAAGGGAGTAGATGCTACTTTAATTACTGAAGATAATATTGATGAAATGGTTAAAAATTATGATGTTTTTGGTAGAGTAAAACCTGAACAAAAGAAAATGATTATAGAGAGTTTACAAAAACAAGGTCATACTGTTGCAATGACAGGTGATGGTGTTAATGATGTTTTGGCTTTGAAGAAAGCTGATTGTAGTATTGCTATGGCTAGTGGTAGTGATGCTGCTAAAAATGTTAGTCAATTAGTATTGTTAGATTCTAATTTTGCTTCTATGCCTAAGGTTGTAGCGGAGGGTAGAAGAACTATTAATAATGTAGAACGTTCTGCATCATTATTACTTATTAAAACTATATTTACTGCTATATTAGTAGTTATTTGTATATTTATGAAGAGTGAATATTTTTATATGCCTATTCATTTAAGCTTAATTACATCTTGTACTATTAGTATTCCTTCATTTATTTTAGCATTAGAGCCTAATAAAGAGAGGGTTAAGGGTAATTTTATGCTTAAGGTTATTAGTAAGAGTATTCCACCTGCTTTAACAGTTGTATTTAATGTTGTTATGATTGTTTTGTTTAGGGAACAATTTAATTTAGATTCTAATCTTACTTCTACTTTGATAGTTATAATGACTGGTACTACCGGATTTATATTCTTATTTAGATTATGTAGACCATTTAATTTACTTAGGGGTTCTTTACTTGTTTTCTTAATAGCATTATTTATATATATATTAATGTTTTGGTATGATTTCTTTGATTTATCTCAAATAACATTTAGTACAATGCTTTTATATATAGTATTTGCTATATGTAGTGTTTATATTTTTGATAAGTTGAATAGATTTGTTTCTTTTGTAGTAAGAAAGATTAGTAAAGAAAGTGCGCTATATGTTTAACTAATTATCCACATTTTTGTGGATAATTTTTAACGTTAAAGTTGTAAATTACGATTTATAAAATTCCTTTTTATTTTATTTTTGTAAATTACAATTTACAAAAATGCAAAAAATGTCGAAAATGTAAATTCGGATTTACAAAAGTTTTAGATGGTGCTATAATGTTTTTGGAGGGATAGTTATGATAGCGAGAGACAATTATTTAAATCAATTAATAAGTTTTAAGGATAAAGAATTAATTAAAATAGTTACTGGTATAAGAAGATGCGGTAAATCTACTTTATTTGAATTGTATATAGATTATCTTTTAAAAAATGGTGTTAATAAAAATCAAATAATTCATATTAATTTAGAAGAATATGAATTTGATGACATAACTGATTATAAATTATTGTATCAATATATTGATTCTAAATTATTTAAAGACAAAAAAAATTATGTGTTTATAGATGAGGTACAAAGAGTTTCTGATTTTCAGAAGGCGTGTGACAGTTTATATATAAATAAAAATGTTGATTTATATATTACTGGTTCTAATTCTAAAATTTTATCTGGTGAACTTGCGACGCTACTTTCAGGTCGATATATTGAAATTAAAATGCTTCCTCTATCTTTTAAAGAGTATATATCTTATGTTGGAGAAAGCGATATTCAAAAAAAATATGTAAATTATTTAACTAATAGTTCTTTTCCATATGCTTTAAAATTAGATAATTATAAAGATGTTAGAATGTATTTAGACGGAATTTATAATACTATTATTGTTAATGATATTGCTGAACGAAAGGAAATATCTGATATTGGAATGCTAAAGGATATTATAAAATTTATGTTTGATAATATTGGTAATTTGTATTCTAGTACTAATATAGCGAATACAATGACTTCAAATGGTAGAAAGATATCAGTTCCAACTGTAGAAAAGTATCTTGAGGCATTGGTGGATTCATTTGTACTTTATAAGGTTTCTAGGTATGATGTGAAAGGCAAAAATCTTTTAACTTCTGGTAGTAAATATTATGTAGTAGATTTAGGACTTAGGTATTATTTGCTTGGTAGTAGTAATGCTGATCAAGGACATATATTAGAAAATATTGTTTATTTAGAATTGATTAGAAGAGGTTATGAGGTATATGTAGGTAAGAATGATGATAGTGAAGTAGATTTTGTTGCAATTAATGAATATGGTACGGAGTATTATCAAGTTAGTTATTCTGTTAAGGAAGAAAAAACATTAAATAGAGAGTTATCTGCACTTGATAGTATAAATGATCATAATCCTAAATATTTGTTGACTACAGATTTTACTCCATATACTTCATATAATGGTATAAAACAATTAAATGTATTTGATTGGTTGTTGAAATAACAAATATCCACAAAGTTGTGGATATTTGTTTTTGGTAAGTAAAATAAAATTAAAGG
>CAVJSY010000059.1:675-12318 GCA_963652285.1 Oribacterium sp. | reverse complement strand
TAATTCATATATACCCATTTTGTCTATATCCAAGTTATCGTTTTGATTTTCACCAAAATTATTCTCTTCTATCATTTAAAATTCTCCTTCTATCATTTTTCTACTTAAATTATAACATTTTTCTTAGATTTTAAAAATAATTTTATTATAGTTATCTCTTTCTTTATTAGAATAAACTTAATTGACTTGTTTCTGGTAAATCACCAAATAAGTTCATAGCTTTCATTTTATCAACAAGTGTTGTTGATACTTTACATCTTTTTTGGAATTCTTCTATAGATATAAATGGTTTCTTTTTAGCTTCTTGGCAAATATTATCTGCTACTACTCCACCTAGCCCATCTATGCTTCTGAATGGTGGTATTAGGGTGGTTCCGTCTTCATCTATAATAAAGTTTTTAGCATCACTTTTCATTAAATCTAAATTACCAAATGTTATTCCTCTTGCTGTTGCTTCTAATGCTAGTTTTAATGTTTCTAATACGCTTGATTCTTTATTAGTAGCGTCATAGCCTTTATTATTTATTTCTATTATTTTATTTTTTATTGAATTATACCCTTTTATCATTACATTTATGTCAAAGTCATCAAATCTAGTTGAGAAGTATGTACAATAATAAATTGCTGGAAAATGCACTTTATAGTATGCTATACGAAAGGCACTTATTACATATGCTGCAGCATGAGCTTTAGGGAACATGTATTTTATTTTATGACAAGATTCAATAAACCAATCTTCTATTCCTGCTTGTTTCATTGTTTCTACGTGTTTTTTCCAAGTTTCTGGATCTTTTGTTGCTTTTCCTTTACGAACAAATTCCATTATTTTGAAGGCTTTTAATGGCTCTAGTCCATTATACATTAAGTATACCATTATATCATCACGACAGCCTATTACATCTTTAAACTCTACAGTTTTGCTTCTTATTAATTCTTGAGCATTTCCTAACCATACATCTGTTCCGTGTGATAATCCTGATATTTTTATTAACTCGGCAAATGTTTTTGGTTTTGTATCTACTAACATACTTATTGTAAATGGAGTTCCAAATTCAGGAATTCCTAAAGTACCTGTTTCATTCATTATTTGTTCTTTAGTTACTCCAAGTGGTTCAGGGGATAGGAATATTGCCATTGTTTCTTTGTCATCTAGTGGTACTTGAGTTATATCATCACCTGTTAATTCTTGAATCATTCTTAGTTGTGTTGGATCTGTGTGACCTAAAATATCTAGTTTTAATACATCTTGGTCTATAGCGTGGTAATCAAAGTGGGTTGTTCTCCAAGCAGATGTTGGATCGTCTGCTGGATATTGGAATGGTGTAAAATCAAATACATCCATATATCCTGGTATTACAACTATTCCTCCAGGATGTTGTCCGGTTGTTCTTTTTACTCCGGTACAGCCTTCTGCTATTCTTTCTATTTCAGCACTACGCATAGTTATATTTCTATCTTCACAAAATCCTTTTACATATCCAAATGCTGTTTTTTCTGCTACTGTTCCAATTGTTCCTGCTCTATATACGTTGTCTTCTCCAAACAATACTTTTGTATAGTTATGGGCTGAGGCTTGGTTTAAATCTGAAAAGTTTAAATCTATATCTGGTACTTTATCGGCATTGAATCCTAAGAAAGTAGCGAATGGCATATCTTGTCCATCTTTTGTCATTCTGGTGCCACATTTAGGACACATCTTATCTGGTAAATCGAAACCAGAAGAATATGTTGCTCCTAGAGAATTTCCTTCATCATCTTCAAATATACTATATTTACAATTAGGGCATCTATAATGTGCTGGTAGAGGATTTACTTCTGTTATACCCATCATTGTTGCTACAAATGATGAACCTACACTACCACGAGATCCTACTATAAATCCTTCATCGTTTGAGTGTTTTACTAGCTTTTGGGCTATTAGATATATTACATCAAAGTGTCCTCCTAATATTCCTTTTAGCTCTTGTTCTATTCTTTCTTCAATATTTTGGGGCAATGGATCGCCATACCAACTTTTTGCTTTTCCATATACTAAATCTTTTACTGTCTGTTCTGAGTTTTCTATTTTAGGTGCAAATGGTCTTCCACCTGTATCTATAATTACTTCTATTATTTCACATAGTTCTGGAATTTTATTAGTATTTGTTATTACTATTTCTTTTGCTAAGTCATCTGGCAAAAAGTTAAATTCTTCTAGCATTTCATCTGTTGTTCTTAGGTATTGATCTGGTATTGTCATATAACCTTCTAGGTTAAGATATCTTGATAGTGGATGTCTTCCTTTTCCTGGAACATTTTGATTTACTATTATTTCTCTATATATTTTATCTTCTTTGTTTAAGGTATGGGCATCTGATGTTGCTACTATTATTTTATTCATTTCTTTGGCACATCTTATTATTTTGTTAAGAGCAAACAATACTTCTTCTTTACTATTTATATCGTGTCTTGCTACTAGGAACTCATAATTTGATGGTGGTTGTACTTCTATATAGTCATAAAATTCCATTACTTTTTTCAAATCATCATCACATCGTGTTAGGGCTGTTTGAAAGATTTCACCGTTATAGCAACCACTACCTAATAAGATATCTTCTCTTAAACTTTTTACTATATGTTTAGGAATTCTTGCTGATTTTACTAGATATTTTGTACTTGCATAACTAATTATTTTAAACATATTTTTTAGGCCATTTCTATTTCTTGCTATCATATTTATGTGGACTTCTCTATTATACATGTTTGTTTCTAATTCAGTTGGTAAGTTAGCTAAATCTTTAAATGTTTTTATATCTGTTTTATCTAATTGAGCTAACATTTTGAAAAATACATATCCAGTAAATTCGGCATCATAGTCTGCTCTATGGTGATGTTTAGCAGTATCTGTTCCATCATTTTCTTCAAATGTTATACCATAGTTTTTAGTTAGGGCTGTTAAGTTATGTCTTTTTAAGTCTTTATTTATTAATCTTGATATTTGCAATGTGTCTAGTATAGTATTTTTTAATGGGCCTAGGTTATATTTATGATATGCCATTTCTAACATATTTTTATCAAATTTTGCATTGTGTGCTACTAATGGTAAATCTCCAATCCATTCTTTGAATTTTTTTGTTACTTCTTCTTCGTTAGGACAATTTTTTACCATTGCATTGGTAATTCCTGTTAGATTTGTTATTTCGCTATCAATTAATACTCCTGGATTAATTAATTCATCAAAATTTTCTAGTACTGCACCATTTTTCATTTTTACAGCACCTATTTCTATCATTTGGTCATTTAATCCGGGATTAAATCCTGTTGTTTCGGTATCAAATATTACATATGTAGCGCCTTGAATGTCATCTTCTGTTGGGTTTACTACTACGTCTAAATTATCATCACTCATTTCTAATTCTGTTCCGTATAAAGCTTTAAATCTTTTTAAATTTTTTAAGCTTTCTTTTGTTTCTTCTAATTCTTTTGTTAATGTCTCTGATAATTCTGCATTTTCTTTATTTTCTTCTAATTCGGCTTCTAATTCTTTTATTTTGTCTTTATATGGAGCTTCTAATTTTTTGTTATAACTTGTTACTTCGTTGAAGACGTGAGGAAACGCTTGACAGCCATCGTGATCTGTTATTGCTATAGCACTATGTCCCCACTTCATTGCTGTTTTTACTAGTTTTACTTCATCTATTACTCCATCCATCTGGCTCATCATTGTATGGGTGTGTAATTCTACTCTTTTATATTCAGCATTATCCATTCTTTCTGTATCAGATACGCCTTCTACTTTGGTTATATCTTTATATCTAGTCATGAATACTAATTCGTTAGCGTATTTATCCATGCTTACTTTTCCATAGAATTGATACCAAGAACCATTTTTCAATAAATCTTTAATTCTTGCAAATTCGTCATCATCTTTAGTGAATAATTTTGCATACATACTATCTGTTCCATCTGTTACTTTTAAAGTTATTATTTTATATCCACTTTTTGCTTCATATATATCTATATTAAATATTTTAGCTTCTATATTTATATTTTCTACTTCATAGATTACATCTTTTATCTTGGTTATTTCACTTGATTTTTTGGGTTTGAAGTAAGGTTTCTTTTCTTCTTGTACTATTTCTTTTGGCTCCACTTTTTTAGTATATGTTAAATTAGTTGGTACATTTTTTTCTTCTTCTATTTTTCTTAGTAATTCGTTATCTTCTACTTTTGTTAAATTTATTTTAAAATCTATATTATTAAAACCATATTGTTTAAATCTTTTTATTAATTTTTGTTCAATATTTTCCATATTAAGTTCTTCTATTTTATTATATACTGTTAATATTACTTCAACATTATTTGTTTCTAATTTTCTATCTTTAAGGCTATTATATCTAGTACTACCAAGAGAAATTTTCTCTATTAATGGGTACCAATATTCATTTATTTTACTGTAATCTGTTGTGTCTGATTTAATTTCTATTTTTATTTTATCGTGTACAGCACTTGTTAATTTTTCTTCTAGAGATGAATATACTTTATATGGTAAAATATTATCTAGTTTTAAGAAAAAGGTAAAATAATTGGTATGTTTATCTATAACTACTTTTTCTATTTTGGCATTGTTAAAATTATCTAAATATATATTTTCCAAGTTAATTTTTTTTAATAATTTTTCTAATTGTATATCCATTTTATATAACCACCTTTGCATATTAATTATAGCATATAAGATAGATAAGGTGCTAAGGTTAAATTATTAGTTAATTTATTTTAATTTAGAGTATGATAGTCAATTAAAAATTGTTAAAAAAAAGATAAATAGCGGTATTTAAGGAAAAATATTTATGTATTGTAACTATCTAATTATTATTTTTATTATCATTTAAACTGTTTAAATAATATTCTGGTACACTTCCTTGGATTACTTTTATTGAGATAGGTATAGTATTAGTTACTGTAAACTCTTTTGAGGTAAAGGGAGCTGTAGTTTTAGTGTTTACTGTTACTAGTATTCCTATTTTTATTAAAGCATTATTTAATCCATATTCTGTTATACTAGTATCCATTTTACTTATTACACTACCCATTAGTGATATTTTTACTGGAATTTTGTTACCTATATTAGATAAAAATACATTTCCTGCAACTGCTCCTATAGGCATATTAAAGATAAGTCCATTATGAACACTCATTATTTCATCTTCTTCTAATATTTGACTACTTTCCATATTTTTAATTTTATTTTCTATACTATTAGTGAGATTTGATAGTATTTTGTTTACTTTTGTAGTATTAAAATCTATTAATTGTATTTCATCTTTATCGTTTTTTACTATATTATATAGTGTAGTATTATAATCATCATTTTCTAATTCTTCTGTTAGAGATAAATTTATAATCTCGGTAATTATTTTTTTTGATTCAGATTCTGAATATGAATATAGAGCTTTTGATATTTTATTACTATAGCTTTTGGCAAGAAAATATGCCGCTATAAAAGCAATTACAATTATTATAAATAAATATGTTGTTAAGTTAATTATTTTTTTCATATTAATCATTATATATTATGTAATTATATTGGTTTTATTAGTAGTTTACGCTCTACTTTACACTTTACATTTTCTTATTATTTATGTCAAATAAATTTGTTAAATTTCTAGTAAATACATAGTTTTTATAGTATAATTAGGTTGTAGGTGATGTTATGGGGTAAATATTAGTTTTAAAGATTTTAGTTATGCTAATAGAGGGATGATTTTAGAGGATGATATAAATCAAACTAATATTTATTATAGAAATCATAATATTGCTTTGATATATAAGAAGCCTACTCCGATAAGGGTTGTAAGGGTTAAATATCCACAAAATAAGATTGAAGAAGCATACTTTGATGAACCTTCTACTTTGGATTACAACGGAATCTATAAGGGAAAATACATTGAATTTGACGCTAAAGAAACTACTTCTAAGACTAGTTTTCCTCTTTCTAATATTCATGCTCATCAGATGAAGCATATTAGAAATGTTATTTATTATGGAGGAATTGCTTTTTTAGTTGTTAGATTTTCTAAGTTAAGTCGTAATTTCGTATTAATGGGTGAAGATTTAATAGAATTTGTGGATAATAATCTAAGAAAATCTATTCCTTTTGACTATTTTGAGAGTGTTGGTTTTGAAGTGGGATTAAAATATAATCCTAGGCTTGATTACATTGGCATAATTGATAATTATATTAAAGATAAGGACGTTGGTGATAATGAAAATTAAAGGTAAAAAGAAAAAAAAGAAAACGCAAGTTCCTAAAGAAAAAGATGTCGTAGTTAAGGGTAAGAAAAAATCTAAGGGTAAAAAAGAAAGAAGAAAATGGTGGAAGATATTACTTACTGTATGTATTATTGGTTTTATTGCTTGCATTTTGGCAGTATTTAGTTTCTTTCTTTATATAGTTGTTACTACTGGTGAATTTGATCCTAATGCTCTTGCTAATAAAGATAGATCTATAATTTATGATTCTGATGGGAATGAGTATGCTACTTTGGGTATGGAAAATCGTGAGTCAGTTACTTATGATAAACTTCCTGATGTTTTCGTAGATGCTTTAATTGCTACTGAGGATTCTAGGTTCTTCCAACACAATGGTGTTGATATTGCTAGATTTACTAAAGCTGCTTTTTTACAAGTACTTGGAAATAGTGATGCTGGTGGTGCTTCTACTTTAACTATGCAGGTTGTTAAGAATAATTTGACTTCTACTGAGAGAAGTGGTATTCAAGGTATTATTCGTAAGTTTAGGGATGTATACTTAGCAGTGTTTTTTATGGAAAAAGAATATACTAAAGAGGAAATTATTGAGTATTATGTTAACGATAGTGCTTTAGGTGGTGGCTGTTATGGTGTTGAAGAAGCTAGTAAGTATTATTTTGGAAAGTCAGTTTCTGATTTGAATTTGGCTGAAGCTTCTATGATTGCAGGTCTTTTCCAAGCTCCTAATGGTTACAATCCTTATAGAAATCCTGAAGGTGCTACTAAGAGAAGAAGTACTGTATTAAAGCTTATGGTTAGACATGGATATATAACTCAAGAAGAGGCTGATATTGCTAATAGTATTAGTATAGAGAGTTTGTTAGTTGGAGAATCTAGTAGTGATTCTAAATATCAAAGTTATATTGATACTGTAATTGATGAGGTTGAGGAAAAAACTGGTGAGAGTCCTTACAATGTACCTATGAAAATATATACTAATATGAAGACTAGTATTCAGGATGGTATTAGTAATATTATGAGTGGTAATACTGATGATTATACTTGGAAGGATGATTATGTTCAAGCTGGTGTTACTGTTGTTGATGTTAAAACTGGCGCTATAGTTGCTATTGGTGGTGGTAGAAATAGAAAAGGTGCTCGTACATTAAACTATGCTACGCAAACTTATAGGCAACCTGGTTCTACGGCTAAACCAATATTTGCATATGGACCTGGATTTGAATATAATAATTTTTCTACTTATGAGTTATTTAATGATGAAGCTTGGAGTTATACTGGTGGTATTAACGTTAATAACTGGGATGGTGGCTATCAAGGACTTATAACATTAAAACAGGCTGTCGCTGTTTCTAGAAATGTTCCTGCTGTTAAGGCATTTCAACAGGTTGGTGCTAAAAATGTTGTTAAATTCGTTCAAAGTCTTGGAATCGATTTAAAAGATACTGCTTATGAATCTTATGCTATAGGTGGTCTTGATAAGGGTGTTACTACTTTACAAATGGCTGGTGCTTATGCTGCATTTGCTAATGGTGGTTATTATGCTGAACCTTATACAGTTTCTAAGATTGTTTACCGTGAGACTGGTGAGGAAAAAGATATGACTTCTGAGAGAAAACAAGTTATGAAAGACTCTACTGCATATTTAATGACTAATGTTTTACATTATGCTGCTACTAATGGATTTAGTGGTGGTACTAATGGATATGCTGGTACTGTTGCTGTTAAAACTGGTACTTCAAATTATCCTGATACAGTTTTACAAAAATATGGATTACCTAGTAGTGCTGTTAATGATTTATGGTCTGTTGGTTATACTCCTGAGTATTCATTTGCTTTATGGTATGGATATGATGAGGTATCTAGTGAACACTATAGTACTGTTGGTACACCAAAGGATCAATTAATGAGAGCTATTATGAAGTATATTCCAGTTTGTAAGGATGAATTTAAGGCTCCTAGTTCTGTTGTTGCTTCTCAAGTAGAATTCGGTACTTGGCCTGCTCAACTTCCTAGTGATTATACTCCTTCTGATTTAATTCGCACTGAGTATTTTATAAAAGGAGCTCAACCTACTGAGGTTTCTAGTAGATTCTCAAAATTGGGTGATGTTACTGGATTAAAAGCTACAACAAGTGGTAATAGTGTTACTGTTACTTGGACCGAGAATAAGCCTGATGTTGTTAAAGAAGATTATTTGAAGGAATATTTTAGTCAGAGTGTATTTGGTAATGGTAGTTCTTCTTACTTATCTGAACGGCTTAGTTATATTCAAAATACTATGGGAGGATTTGGTTATGGTATTTATGTAAAAGATAATTCTGGAAATACTACACAAGTTGGATTTACTAATACTAATTCTTATACATTTAGACCTAGTAGTAGTGGTAATCTTACTGTTATTGTAAAGGCACAATATAAAAACTTTACTGCTAATGCTAGTGATGGTGTATCTACTAAAGTTGTTGCTAGTGGTGGTTCTAATGGTTCTAGTACTACTGATGTTTCTATTAAACTTAATGGTAATAGTGCTTTAACTATTTCAAAAGGTAATTATAATGATAGTGGTGTTAAAGTTTCTAAAGATGGTAAAGATATTACTAGTGAATGTACATTTTCATATAAAGTTGATGACGACATTGTTAGTTCTGTTAACGATATTAATAATAAGATTAATGAAATTTCTGATCCAGGAACTCATACTATTACTTATATAGCTACTTATGAGGGTAAGCCTTATACAGTTACTAGAAAAGTTACTATCCAATAAAATATAAAAAAAGCATTTCTTTGGAAGTGCTTTTTTATTTACAGGTATATCCTTGACTTTCGTAAGTTGTTTTTAAGGTATCTATATTTCTATCAATATTAAATCTTGCTAGGTCTGTATCACTTATTTTTGTAAGATCAATTTTATATATTACTGTATATTCATTGTCATTATCTTTATCTTTTACATCATATGAAAATCCAGTAATATTATTGTAGCCTTGTAATAGTTGTTCTTGTCTAGTTTTAATGCCCGCTATATCTAATATTGTATCTGTTACTGCATCTATTCCATCATCTACGGCTGAACCTACTGCTCCTCCTACTACATCATTTTTATCAGATGTAGTATTTGTGGTATCGGATGTCGCAGATGTACTAGATGTATCAGATGTTCTATCTCTAGTAGTTCCATCTGTTCCTACTCCATCTGTAGTTGAGGTATTTGCATTCTCTTGATTATATTTATATGTTATTTTTACATATTTTACATCTTTGTCTTTATAATCAATTTCATATGTTGTATCGGTAGTTAATCCTGCAGTTGTTGTAGTGGAATTACATTTCATATTGTTAGTAGCACCATTGCATCCACTAATAAGAAACATTATACCTAAACATAATATTATCTTTTTCATATTTCCCTCCTATCATTTTTAATATATCCAATTAAAATATAATTAAAGATGGAAATATTTTACATTTTTTTTATTTTAAAAGTTGCAATTATTAGGTGTTCTTGGATATGGGATTACATCTCTTATATTTTCTATTCCTGTTAAATACATCAATAATCTTTCAAATCCTAAGCCAAATCCTGAGTGGTAACATCCTCCGTATCTTCTTAGATTTATATACCAATACAATTCTTCCATTGTAGTTTTACTCATATTTAACTCTTTCATTCTAGTAATTAGTTTTTCATAATCATCTTCTCTTTGAGAACCACCCATTAATTCTCCTACTCCTGGTACTTCTAGGTCTACTGCTGCTACAGTTTTACCGTCATCATTTTGTTTCATGTAAAATGATTTTATATCTTTTGGCCAATTGGTTATAAATACTGGAGAATTATAATACTCAGTTATATATTTTTCGTGTTCTTTAGCAATATCACTTTCATAATCTGGAGTAAATTCCCATTTAACGTCAGCTTTTTTTAGCAAATCTACTGCTTCTTTATGAGTTATTTTTACAAATTTGCTATTTATTAATTTTGTTAATTTTTCTTTTAATCCTTTTTCTACAAAATTATTTAAGAAATCTATTTCATCTTCACAATTATCTAAAATATATTTTACTATATATTTTAGCATATCTTCTTCCATATTCATTAAATCTTCTAAGTCATAAAATGCTATTTCTGGTTCTATCATCCAAAATTCATTAGCATGAGTTTTAGTATTTGATTCTTCTGTTCTAAAAGTTGGGCCAAATGTGTATATTTTTTTATATGCCATAGCAAATGTTTCACCATGTAATTGTCCTGTTCCAGTTACAAAGGCTGGTTTTCCAAATAAATCTTCTTTAAAGTCTACTTTTCCATCTTTATCTTTTGGAAGTTTATCTAAATCAAATTTTGTTATGTTAAACATCTCTCCAGAGCCTTCACAATCAGCGCAAGTAATTATTGGTGTAGTTACATATACATAACCGTTGTCTTGAAAGTACTTGTGTATTGCAAATGCAGTCATACTTCTAATTCTGAATACTGCTTGAAATAAGTTAGTTCTTGGTCTTAAATATGCTTGTTCTCTTAAAAACTCTCTAGTATGCCTTTTGGGTTGAATTGGATACTCATCAGGGCAGTCTCCTTCTAATTTGAATCTTTCTAATGTTAACTCAAAATCTTGGTTATCTTTAGGAGATTTTTTTAATATTCCTGTTGCAGTAATTGCACTTCCTATTTTTAATTTTGTTATTTCTTCAAAGTTAGATAAACTATCATCATATACTATTTGCAAGTGTTTAAAACAAGTTCCATCTGATAAATCTATAAATCCAAAATGAGCTTGCTTTCTATGATTTCTTATCCATCCTTGTACTGTTACTTCTTTTTCTATATAATCTTTCTGATATAATTCTTTAATGTCCATAATTATCATTTCCTTTCGTTAAACTTATTATACCATATAATAATAAAAGTAAGTAGTTTTTTCTACTTACTATCTCATTTTCTTGTTGATTAAACTAACGTATCTTTTTACATCTTTAACTAATTTTGCATATAAATTTGGATAATGTCTTAATTCTTGAATTATCTCTATATCATCTTTAGATATTGAACCTATGTATTCATTTGCTTCTTCATTTACGATAGGTACTTCTCTACCTAATAGGTAATCTGTAGTTGTTTCAAATATATCTGCTAAAATACCAAATGTTTCTAAGCTTGGTGTTCTAGTTCCATTTTCATAACCACATATAGATACTTTTGTTACTCCTATTAAATCTCCTAATTCTTGTTGTGACATGCCTTTTTCTAATCTCATGTCTTTAATTCTTTTTCCAACTAACATCTAAAATCCCTCTTTCAAAAAATTGATTATCACTAAAGTTAATATTAATTATTGCTTAGAAAACATAGAAATTTAATTAATATTAAACTAACAAGTAATAGTATGC
>CAVJSY010000059.1:0-665 GCA_963652285.1 Oribacterium sp. | reverse complement strand
ATGCCATACTTTTATTTTTTTTGCAATGTTTTTTTTGAATTTTTTTGCTTTTTTTTAAAAGTATTTTTAATATTTTGTTTTTTTAGAGATTTTAGATTTTATTATAAGCATTATTGACGTTAATTTGTTAATGATTGTTGTTAGTTTTGTTTTTTCTTTTGAGCTGTTTCTTTTTCTGCTTGTTCTTTTATTCCATTTTTATTATTTGCTGATGATGCTAAAAAACTTACTTTATCTGCTACTATTTCTGTTTTTTTCTTTCTTGTACCATCATCAGACTCAATAACTCTAGTTTGAATGCGTCCTTTTACACCAATCATATCGCCACTTTGGCAATACTCTGTTGTATTCTCAGCTACGTTTGTCCATAGTGTACAATCTAGGAAGTCAGTATCATATTCTCCATTTGAATTTTTATAACCTCTAGGAACCGCTAAAGTTATAGTGGTTACTTTTTTACCGTTATCAGTTATTTGTAATTCTGGATTTTTTACTAATCTTCCTACTAAAACTACTTGATTCAACATTATTATCCCTCCTTCGTGTTTAAATATAGCATAGTCTAATTTATAAGGCAAATCGATGTTTTTTGATTTTTAAAGGGATAATTTTCATCTTTTTCATATTCTTTACTTTTATTTATATCTTTTTTTTAAATTGTATAT
>CAVJSY010000058.1:0-3170 GCA_963652285.1 Oribacterium sp. | reverse complement strand
TGTTTATATAGATATGAAAGAGGTGTTTAGATGGATGCTTGTAATAATCCAGATGTTCTAAGAGTTATAATGTATATAAAAATACTTTTAAAATACGTTTTTATTTTAGTACCAATGGGATTAATGTTAATGATGGGATTAGATTTCTTTAAAAATGTAGTAGCAAGTAAAGAAGAAGATATGAATAAGAATACTAAATTATCTTTAAAAAGGCTTATATTTTGTGTAGCATTATTTTTTGTTCCTACTATAGTATCTTTTGTTGTAAAAATAATTGATGATTCTTTAGAAACAGATACTTCTTATGTTTCTTGTATTACTAATGCTGAGAATAGTACTATTGAAGAAAAAGAAATTGAGTATGCAATGAATATTTTAGATGATGCTTTAGAAGATAATTCTTATACAAAAATAGAAGAAGCTATAGCATATGCAAATAGATTAAAAGATAAAGAAACAAAAGAACAAATAAAAGAAATGGCAGAAACTGCTAAGAATGCTATAATAGAAGAAGCTAAGGAAAAGCAAAATGAAGAAGAGGCTGTTAGAATTACCACTACAACTAGTAATGCAAAATATTATTATTACAATATGGATAGTCCCGATGATCAAAGTGATTATACTTTATATGTTGATGCTGATGAAAACTATGTTAGTAGAGCGGTAGAAGTTACAGATGAAGAAAAAACTATGATAATTACTACTATTACTAACGAAATGGGTTCTTGTAAAGCAGGTGCTGTTTCTACAGCGCAAACTATTAGAGATAGTTATTTGTACCTTTCTGCTTTGGATACAACTCATTTTGGTACTATAACTGGGGTAATAAAAACTGCATTTACATCACAGTATATTTATAATCCTAAATCTAGTGAGTATGCTGAATGGGCTTATAACTATGTATTTGTTCAAGGTAATTCATTTTTTCCAAGAAAGTTTACTGGTCAAAGAGGCTTTACTTCCAACACCGCTGAAAAGAGTTTAGGATATTATGAAGTATTGAAATTAAAAACTCATTATGATGATAATGGTGCTGGTAAGAAGGTTTATATAACTGATTCTAAATATAAAGATGGCTATAACTTAGGAAATAGTAAATTGGATACAGGTGGAGAATATGCTGATTATATAAATCCAAATGCAAAAGTTAAATAATATTATTGTATTAAGGCTAACTTTTTAACAGTTAGTCTTTTGTGTTATGTATTGACTACTTGCTAAAACATAAAATATTTTGTATAATTAATTCATATAGAAAGGATATGTGTTATGTTAAAAGATATTATTATTGATTACAAAACTATTAGTAAAGTTTTATTTAAAAATGTTAATTATCCATGGGAAGTATTACCTAAAATTAAAGAAGAAATAATTAATCTAGGAAATTCTTTAGATAAAGAAAAATACAAAGAAATAGATAAAAATATTTGGATAGGAGAAAATGTTAAAATAGATAAACTTGCTACTATAATAGCACCTTGCATTATAGATAGTAATACTGAAATAAGACCTGGGGCTTATTTAAGAGGAAATGTTATTATTGGAAAAAATTGTGTTATAGGTAATAGCGTTGAAATAAAAAATTCTATTATATTTGATGAATGTCAAATACCTCATTATAACTATGTAGGAGATTCTATTATAGGATATCATAGTCATTTAGGAGCTGGAGTAATATTAAGTAATTTAAAAAATGATAAGGGTAATATAACTATCAAATATAATGGTGAGAATTTAGAAACTAACTTAAGAAAAATGGGATCTATTATATCTTCTTATGTAGATGTAGGTTGTAATAGTGTATTATTTCCTGGTACTATAATAAAAAAGAATACTAGTATATATCCTTTAGTTAGAGTAAGAGGAGTAATAGAAGAAAATAGCATTATGAAAAGTGATGATGTTATAGTTAGAAAGGAAGAAAGATAATATGGCTAGATTATTTGGAACTGATGGTGTAAGAGGAGTTGCTAATAAAGAACTTACTCCAGAACTTGCTATGAAGTTAGGAAAGGCTTGTGCTTATGTACTTACTAAGAATAAAGATGATGTTAAAGTAATAATTGCAAATGACGGAAGAGAATCTGCTAATATGTTAGTATCTAGTTTAATAGCAGGATTATGCTCACTAGGTGTTAATGTAATAGATGCTTCTATGTTACCAACACCTGCTATATCTTATTTAGTTAAACATTATGAATTAGATGCTGGTATTATGGTTACAGCATCTCATAACCCTTATATGTATAATGGAATTAAAATATTTGATTCAGATGGTTTTAAATTACCAGATGAAATAGAAGATGAGATAGAAAAATATGTAAGAGATGATTTTGAATATCCATGTGATAGAATAGGTAATATTGTATATAAAGATAATATTTTAGAAGACTATGGAGATTATTTATTAGAATGTTTAAATAAATATAATCCTAATACTAATTTTAGTAATTTAAATATCGCTATTGATTGTAGTAATGGAGCATCATCTATTGTAGCAGATTATATATTTTCTAAATTAGGTTGTAAATATAAAATATTGAACTGTAGTCCTAATGGACATAATATAAATGATGGATGTGGCTCTATGCATCCAGAATTTTTAAGAGAATATATTTTAGAAAATAATCTTGATGGTGGAGTATGCTATGACGGAGATGCTGATAGATCTATATTTATAGATGAAGTAGGTAATATTATTGATGGAGATTATGTTTTATCTATAATTGGTAATGATTTAAAAAATAAAAATATGTTAAAAAATAATACTATTGTTGGTACTGTTATGAGTAATTTGGGATTTATTAATTATTGTAAAGATAATGATATTTCTTTTATTGCTACTAAAGTAGGAGATAGGTATGTATTAGAAGAGTTACTTCTTGGTAATTATTCATTAGGAGGAGAACAATCAGGACATATTATTTTGAAGGATTTTGCTAATACTGGAGATGGAGAACTTACTAGTTTAATAATATTTTCTATTCTTGCTAATAGCAATTGTAAATTTAGTAAACTTACATCTTTAATGAATAAATATCCACAAGTATTAGTAAATGCTAAGGTTCTTAATGATAAGAAAAATGATTTTTACTTAAACGAAAAGATTAAAGATAAAATAGAAGAAGTTAGTAATTATTTTGGAAGTAATGGTAGAGTATTAGTAAGAC
>CAVJSY010000057.1:0-4393 GCA_963652285.1 Oribacterium sp. | reverse complement strand
AGCAACATCACAAGATACATCACTAAATATCAATGGAAATAGAATATTGGTATCAGAAGAAATTGCAAGAAAAGACATAAGAAATCAAACCGCAGCAGAATTTATTACTAATCTATATACAGAAGATAGCACTGAGTTATATTATGATAAAAATAAAAACTTATTATACTACGGAGCAAGCCCAAATAACCATATAATAATAAATCAAGAAATGTGGCAAATAATAGGAGTATATAACAATAAGTTAAAATTAATTAAAGAAAACAGTATAGGTAATTACCAATATGATAGTAATCTAAAGTATTATCAAAACTCTAAAATAAACAATTTATTAAATGAATTATATTATAAAAGTGCAAAAGGAACTTGCTATCAAGATAATCTTGAAAAAGAATGTGATTTCACTAATACAGGATTAACAAAAGAAACAATAACACTATTAGATATGCAAACAGTAAATAACGAAACAACATCTATAGAAAATAAAGAAATTTTCAAAGAATCACAAATAACTATTATAAATACTTTCGAAACTAATATCTCATTACCAAGTATTACAGATTATATAAACACACTTTATTGTAAAGAAGAAAATACTTGCAACACATCATGGATGACTAAGCCAGGCACATTATTATTAACATTAAACGATATAAACAATAATCTATACACTATGTCAATAACAGAAGATGGTAGTATTAAAATAGATAATGATGCAACTGCAAACTTAGAAGTAAGACCAGTAATAGTATTAAATGAAGAAAATTATATAATAAAAGGAAACGGAACTCAAGATACCCCATATATATTAAAATAAAAAGGAGGATATAGTCATGAAGAAAAACAGAATAATGCTATTAATACTATTGATTATAATGGTAGTAGTAGCAAGTTTATATACAACATTTGCTCTAATAGATAATGGCAGCAATGATAATCAAGCAGACTACAACTTTATATTAGATAGTACTAAATCACAAGAAATAAAAATATCCTCAAAAGAAACTAAAACAATAGATATAAATGTAAATAATCCATATGAAAAACCATTAAATTATGCGATTGCTTATAGTACAGAAACAGAATTAAATATAGGTATCTCTGACACAAGCCAAAATAAAGCAGAAGATACAATTGAAGGTAAAACTAATAAAATAGTATCAATAATAATAAATAATGATACAGATAATACTGTAACAGTAAATCTATCTGTAATAACCGGATACATAAACGGTGGAGATCTAATAATTCCAGAAGGTAAAAAAATAATAACCCAAACATTAAATATTAAAAATATAGCAAACACAAATCTAGATACAAGTGGTGCCAATGTACCAAAACTATTATCTACAATGATACCAATATATTTTGACGAAAACGATAACTATTGGCATAAAGCAGATAAAACAAACACGAACGATAACTATGAATGGTACAATTATGAAAATAAAAAATGGGCTAATGTTGCTCTAGTAACTAAAGACAGTCTAGAAAAAAATCAACAACTAGAAAACGGAGACATAGTAAATTCAGAAGATATAACAGCATATTTAGTTTGGATACCAAGATTTAAATATCAAGTATGGGATATAAATCAGACAAATGATGAAAATAATTATAGTTATAATGCTTTCGAAAATGGAATAAATATAGTATTCGAAAAAGGAACTCAAAGTACAGGAACAATAGCTTGCACTGATCAAAAATGTGATGGCAACAACAATGACTATTATACACATCCATCATTCAAATTAGGCGACGAAGAATTAACAGGATTTTGGATAGGAAAGTTCGAAACAACAGGAGTAACAGATAATCCAACAATATTACCTAATTTCAGTGCTTTAACTTATATCACTCCCAAAATTGCCTATGACACTTCAAAAATATTTGAAAGCACAGCAAATACACAAGACGAAAAAACAAATTCTCATCCTATAAAAATATCAGAATGGAGTGCAGTAACATATCTAACTAACAGCACTTATGGAATATGCAATGGAGCTAAAAATGGTTGCAGAAAAGTTTATGCAAACAACAGTACATATTATAACACTGGAGCATCTATTGGACACACAGATAAAATCTTAGACTACGGAGAATATTCATATATTGGTCAAAAATTAGATGAAAATGGTTTGCCTACCGATGAATTTGACAGAACTATAGTAGGCTCAACTACAGGAAATATATATGGAGTATATGATATGGCAGGTGGTGCCCAAGAATTAATAATGCTAACAAATAAAAATAATATAAGCTCATTAGACGGAATAGATTCAAAATATTATGATGTATTTAATAGTACCACCCAATTAGGATGGATACAATATCAAGAAGAAATAACAGACATAACTACAGAACAATTATGGATAACAGCAGGTGCTACCAGCACAGAAACAGACGCTAACATATTTAAAACCTCATACTATGATGGTAACCCTCAGACAGATACAACATTTAGAATTGTTCTAAGTTAAAAAATATAAAATCACCATAAACTAGTAATTTTATCTATAATATGATAAAATATAACTAGAACGAGGTGATTTTTATTATGATATATTTAGATTATTCAGCAACAACCAAACCAGATGAAAAAGTAATAGAAGTATATAACAAAGTTGCAAGAGAATACTATGCTAATAGTAATTCATTACATAGCCTAGGAATTAAATCTAAAGAATTAGAAGAATATGCTACTAATAAAATAGCAAAATTATTAAAAGTAAAACCTACTGAAATAATATACACATCAGGTGCAAGTGAATCTAATAACCAGGCCTTAAAAGGAATATGTTTTAAATATAAAAAAAGAGCAAACCATATAATAACAACTAAATTAGAACATTCATCAATAACAGAAACAGTAAAATATCTAACAGAAAATGGATTTGTAGTAGATTATGTAAACATTTTAGAAAATGGCGAAGTAGATCTTGAACATTTAAAGCAATTAATAAATGATAACACTCTATTAGTAAGTATCTGTGCTATAGATAGTGAATTAGGTGTAAAACAACCAATAGAAAAAATATCCCAAATAGTTAAATGCTATCCCAAATGTTACTTTCATGTAGACTGTACTCAAGCAATAGGAAAAATAAATATTGATCTATCAAAAGTAGACTTAGCAAGTATTTCCGCTCATAAAATATATGGCTTTAAAGGAATAGGTTTATTATACAAAAAAGAAAGCATTGAAATTGATCCGTTAATTCATGGAGGAAAAAGTACAACAATATATAGAAGTGGAACCCCAGCGTTACCATTAATCGTATCAATGATGAAAGCCTTAGAATTAATAATGCCTAAAGTGGAAGAAAACTATAATAAAGTAAAAATTTTAAATGATCTTGTCAAAGATAATTTAATAAAGTATCCCAATGTTCATATCAATAGCACAGAAAAATCTATACCATATGTAATAAATTTTAGTATTAAAGATATAAAACCAGAGACATTTGTTCATGCTCTAGATGAAAAAAACATATATATCTCAACCAAAAGTGCTTGTTCAAAAGCAAATACAATGTCAGAGTCAGTTTATAGCGTCACTAAAAATAAAGATTATGCTAGCACTAGTCTAAGAATAAGTCTATCATATTTAACTACTGAAAAAGAAATAGAAGAATTTATAAAAACTTTCGACGAATGTTACAAAAAATTGACATTAAAATAAATAATATTTTAAAAATAATATTATTAATATTCTTTTTATCAGTAGTACCAAAAGCTTACGCAGAAGATTATACGAATAATCAAATAAATATTTATTTAATTCATTCAAACACTTGCCCACATTGTAAAGAAGAAATCAAAGATTTAAAAAAGTTAGAAAAACAATATAAAAATGTAAAAGTTTATAAATATGAAATATCAGATGAAAAAAATGAAGAAATAATTACAGAAATTAAAAATAAATATAAAATAACAATGAATGCAGTACCAATAACAATAATAGGAAGTGAAGTATACACAGGATACTCACAAGAAAAAACTCTACCCAAAATAGTAGTAACATTAAATTATTATAAAAAATATTATAATGAATATCAAAAAGATAATATACTAAATAGCAATAAAGAAGTATTTGAAGAAACAAATAAAAAAATCCCTACCTTAGAAGAATATCAGCAAAAAAATACTAACTTTCAAATTATGAATGTAATAAATAGTAAAGATCTAGATGTATCCACAGCTGCAATGCTATTAGGAATAGAGCAGAGTTTTAATTATGTAAATATATTGTTATTAGTATTTATATCATTAATAATAGTAAAAACTAAAAACATTCAAAAAAAGATAATATTATCATCAATATATTTAACTAGTATAATAATCCCAGAAATATTAAAATATTTTTCATACAATAATAAATATAATATTATTA
>CAVJSY010000056.1:0-2675 GCA_963652285.1 Oribacterium sp. | reverse complement strand
GCATAATCTGAGGTAATAATAATATTATCTATTGGCATTTGACTTTCTTTACTTAATTGTATTAAATGTTCTGAAATCATTTTTATCGCTTCATATAAGTCTTCGTTACTATATTCGGAATCCAAACTATCTCTCAACTCATTTAAAAATATTGTATTTCCATTTCTTGTACCACTTACTCTACTTATAAGATTTCCTGTTTTAGGATTTACAAAGCGAATATGAAAACCATTTTTATCAGTTATACAATGTTCAAATAAAGAGTTAAAAACACCATCTTTTCTCATACATGATTCTGTTCTTTCTCCATATGTTAAGTTCATCATATTTGTTGCATTACCAACTACTATATTTATATTCTTTCCACTTTTTAGCGTGATATTTGTATCTAAGGTTGGAATTGTAAAACTATCTTTTTCATACATTAATGAAACTAAGTCTTTACATCCATTTAATCTTTGATACCTAGTTGCACTTGCTTTGTTACGTCCTGCATTAGCAGCGATTAAATTATAATCTTCTGAACCAAAAAGTATTTTATAAAAACTCGACACTGTTGAGTAACAGTTTGCATAATCTATAATACTTGTTAATGATGATTTACTATCAACATACTTTTTTATTTTGTCATAATTACTAATTAGGCTGGCTACCGTTCCTTCATCAAATATAATATCCCCTTTTGACATCAATTTAGAAAACATATCTTGCCATCCAATGATTTTATATTTTTCTAAAAATGCTTTTAATGAACTATAATTAGTATCATTAGATAATACATTCATCATTCCTTCATAATTAGCTTCTAATAAAATTCCTATAAGAAAATCGTTGGAAATTTCTCCTTGAACAAAATCAAATTTTAAGTGTTTGTTAAAAGAATAACTAGGATTATAATCATCAAATTTTACTTTATTATCATACATAATATCTAATAATTTACTTAGAGGCTTTAGATATTTTTTATATTTATTATCTAATTTATTTTCTTTTGGATTTTTTTTGAATGCTACTAAAACCCAAATTACTTCTTCATCATCAAGCAAATATTGTTGGTCTTCTGTAAACTTTACGTTTGAAAGTTTTCTACATTCACTTCCAATATAAAAGGCTTTATGCTCTATTATATCTTTTTTATAACTTTCTCTTGATATAATTTTTTCCATTGATAAAAATTCTTCAACATTTGGTAATTTCTCTTTGATAAATTGCTCTCTAAGGTAAGCTATATAACTATTAGTTATAAGATGTAATAAATCTAAATTTCCTAAAATAACTTGGTTATATAATTCATCTAGGGAACAGTTATTTTTCTTTAGTATATTAGTTAAATCATATTCATTTGAAATTTGTTGAATTAATTTTTTTATATTTTCTATATCATTGTTTTGAACTAATCTTTCAAATGTAGAAAATATATTATAGGTTTCTTGTTTTTCTAGCATAAATTGTCTTTGTAATAGGGAGTTTACTACATCATTTGTAACTGATTTATTAATAATAGTTGTGCTACTTGTGAATAACTCAAATAATTTATCAATATAATTTATATCTGTATCAATAAATTTTCTTATATTTTCATTATCTAAATATTTTAAAAAGTTATATCCAAATTTTTTGGTAAATAGTATAACTTTATTACTATCTAAGTTATATTTATTTGAAAAAATAGTAATAATTAAATCATATTTTTTATCATATTCAGGATATGATTCCATTTCATGAAATATGGTTTTTATTTCATCAAATAATGATGTTAACTCATCTTTAGATAAATTTTTGAATAAGATATTCAAATAATCAAAGTTTGACATTTTTCCTTTAAGTTGGGCTCTAGTTATTGCATATTTATAATCAAATTTCTTTTCTTCTAAGCAATATTTGATATATAATTTTTCTGATAGTTTTTGTGTTAAACAATCTAATAATTCAAAAAACATAACTTTATTTTCGATAGCTTTTGAGTTTATAAGATATTCTGCTAACTCAGACAAATTATATCCTTGATTTTGAAATAATTTAACAACATCTTGGATATTTACTATACCTACAGGTTCATTTAAGTTAGGATATTTACATTTTTTACTTTCTTCTACAAAAAATTCTAATGTTTTAAACATTTCACTATTTTTAAATTCTTTATCTTTTTCATCTTCATATGCTTTTAAAAAATATGTATAACTATATGGATTAAATCTTAATACTGGTTCAATATACTTGGAAAACATTTCGTCATAGACTGTTTGAAAATTTTTAAATATAACATTTTGTATTACGTCTAGTCTTTGGCCTATATCAAATTGTTTTATATAATCTGTTACATTAATGATATTAATAATATCTTTATTTAACTCTTTTTCTTTATCAGAAATTAAATTTAAAAACTCTATTTTTTTATTTTTTGGTACAATTGATAGTATTTTATCTGCACGGCTTGGAATAGTATTTAATCCTTTTATGGCTACTTTCATTAAATCATCTTCATTTTGCATTCCTTTAGCAAAATCTATGATGTCATAAACTAAATTAATATCATAATAATTTAAATATTTAATTCTTATATCAGGTGGTAAAACATTAATTAAACTGTTATTAAGAGTTCTATCTTGTGGTGTTTCCTTTATTTCTTTAATTACTCTTTCATATATTTTTCTTCTTGTTTCTTCTCTAAGAGT
>CAVJSY010000055.1:0-10213 GCA_963652285.1 Oribacterium sp. | reverse complement strand
ATTATAACTATTATATCAGAAAATGATTGCGAAGAAAATTTATTCTATTTTACTGACGTAAACTTCTAAATATTGCCAAACCAAAAAATAGTTGATATAATAAATATGTATACAAAGAAAGGAATGACAAAATGAAAGATATAACACTAGTAGTAATGGCAGCAGGAATGGGTAGCAGATTTGGAGGCCCCAAACAAATAACACCAGTAGGCCCAAGTGGAGAATTTATAATAGACTATTCTATATATGATGCAATAAAAGCAGGATTTAACAAAATAGTATTTATTATAAAAAAAGAACATAGAGAAGTATTTAAAGAAACTATAGATAAAAGAATTAATAAAGATAATAATATAAAAATAGAATATGTATATCAAGAATTAGAAAATGTTCCAAGTGATGTAAAAATACCAAAAGAAAGAGTAAAACCATGGGGAACAGATCATGCCATATTATGTGCAAAAGAAAAAATTAATGGACCATTTGTAATAATAAATGCAGATGACTTTTATGGAAGAGACTCTTACGAAAAAGCAGTAAAGTTTTTACAAGAAGAAACTGATGAAAATACTGGAGCAGTTATATCATATCCATATGGTATTACTGCAAGTGAATTTGGAAGCGTAAAAAGAGCAGTAATAGAATTAGATGGAAATTACATTAAAGAATTAATAGAATCAAAAATAACAACTAATGGCAATATTGCAAACTGTGAACCATTAGATGGAAGCCCAAGTTTTACTATATCATTAGATCATCCAGTATCAATGAATTTATTCTGTTTTAAAGAAAATTTCTTAGATTTATTAGAAGAAGATTTTAACGAATTTATCCATCAAGATGAAGAAAAACTATTAAAAGGAGAATTAGTTATTTCAGAAACAGCCCAAAAATATTTAAAATCAAATAAATTAAAATTAAAAAATATAGTTTCAAATGGAATATGGACTGGAGTAACATATAAAGAAGACTTACCAAAATTAAAAGAAACAATAAATAAATTAATTAGTGATGGAGAATATCCAGATAATTTATGGCAAAAATAAGGAGGGCAAAATGAAAAATTTAACATTAGTAGTAATGGCAGCAGGAATGGGTAGTAGATTTGGCGGACCAAAACAAATAACTGAAATAGGCCCAAGTGGAGAATTTATAATAGATTACTCAATCTATGATGCAATAAGAGCAGGTTTTAATAAAATAGTATTTGTAATAAGAAAAGAACACGAACAAATATTTAAAAATACTATAGAAAAAAGAGTAAATGGAAAAATATTAATAGAATATGCATATCAAGAAATAAATAATCTACCAATTGATTCTAATGTACCAAAAGATAGAACTAAACCACTTGGTACAGCACATGCTATATTATGTGCTAAAGAGTTAGTAAATGGACCATTTGCAATAATAAATGCAGATGATTTCTACGGATATGATGCTTATAAAAAAGTTGCAAACTATCTAAAAGAATCTGATAATATACATGAAGGTGTAATGATATCTTATCCATTTATCAAAACTAGTAGCAATTTTGGAAGTGTAAAAAGAGGAGTAATAGAATTATCAGAAGATAAAAAATATGTAACAGGAATAACAGAATGTTCAATTGAAATTAAAGAAACACTTGCTCATTGTACTAATTTAAACACTAAAGAAGAATTTGATATGAAATTAACACATCCAGTATCAATGAATTTATTTGGATTTCAAAAAAATTTTATGGATATGTTAGAAATAGACTTCAAAGAATTTATTCATAATGATAAGGAAGTATTAAAAGATAAAGAAGTATTTTTACCAGATACAGTTAAGAAAAATATAGCAAATGGCAATTTGTTACTAAGAAATATTGTATCAGAAAGTGTCTGGGCAGGACTTACATACAAAGAAGATATGGAAGACTTAGAAAATAAAATACATACATTAATAGAAAATAGAGAATATCCAAACAACTTATGGGAAGATTAATATCCTATTAATGAAAAGTGAAATATTTAAAATCATTAAAACCAGTTTTAATAGTATATGTATTACAATACATTATACTAATACTTTTATCTTCTATATATTATCTAGTATCTAATAAAGATTTAACATCTTTTATTTCTAATGAATTAAGTATAATATTAACAATAATAAATCTTCTAATAATAACATATCTAATAAAAAAATATAATATAAAAAATAAGCATATAAACCCTTTATCATGTTATCCTTTAATATTATTAGGTATATCTTTATCTACTATATTTAATACAACATTATTTCTATTTAGTAAACCAAATAAAGTAACAATACCATTATATATAAGCATAATATCTACTGGTTTTATAGGACCAATATTAGAAGAAATATTATTTAGATATATATTATTTAATAATCTAAATAAATTTAATAGTAAATTAAAATCACTTATTGTAGCAACCATTATCTTTGCTGTAATACATCTAAATATAATAAAAATAATATATGCATTTATACTAGGAATTATTTTAAATATAACATATATAAAATCTAATAATATAAAAGTTCCAATATTAATACATATATCAGCAAATATAATGTCAATATTCTTAAAAGAATTTAATATTTATATCCTACTATTAGGACTAATATCACTTTTAATATCAATAACAATACTAAAGAAAGGAAGATTAAATTATGAATAACAATTTATTTAACTTAAAAGATAAAGTAGCAGTAGTAACAGGAGCTAGTTCTGGACTAGGCAAAAGAGCAGCGATTGCCTATGCAAACTATGGAGCAGATGTAGTATTACTAGCAAGAAGATTAGAAAAATTAGAAGAAGTAAAACAAGAAATAACAAAGATAGGTAGAGCTTGTCTAACTATAAAATGTGATATAACAAAAGAAGAAGAAGTAAAAGAAGCGGTTAATACAATAATAAATAAATTTGGTCATATAGACATATTACTAAATAATGCAGGAATAGCAATTAAAGGTGGAGTAGATACCTTAGAAGAAAGTGAATGGGATAAATCATTTAATACTAATGTAAAAGGTATATATCTAATGAGTAAATATATAGTACCACATATGAAAGAAAAACATTATGGTAAAATAGTAAATATAGCATCAGTAAATGCTGTTATAGCGGATAAAGAAGATATATTTATAAGACATTCTTATAATGCTTCTAAATCAGCAGTTTTAGGTTTAACTAAAGCTATGGCATGTAGTTATGCTAAATATGGAATAACAGTAAATGCAATAGGACCAGGACTATTTGAAACAGAAATGACAGAGAATACTTTATTTAAATCAGATGAATTTTTAAATATATATAATAAACTAAATCCTTCAAATAGACCAGGCTATAAAGAAGAAGTAAATGGTACAATTATTTACTTATCATCAGATGCCTCTAGTTATGTACAAGGACAATTTATAATTATAGATGGAGGAGCATCATTAGTGTAGAAAGACTAAAGAATTAGTCTTTTTTTCTATTACAGAAATATAAGAATAATTATAATAAATATAATTTACAAAAAAGGATTTATTTAATAGTTTATTTTTCTAAATCTCTTTAATTAATAAAGAAAATATGATATTATTACTATAGATAGGTGGAGATAAAGTGAGTGATTTTACATTTTTAACAGAAGAACAAATTTTTGGAGAAAATAGATTAGAGATATTTAAAGATGATAAAAACATTAAAGCAGAAGCAACAGATTTTGCACAGGAAAATGATGTATTATATTCGATAGATTCACTTAATCAATCAAATGGTTACTATTGGACAAAATCAATATATAATATACCAGATATGGGGATTGCTGTTAATGAATTTGGACAAGATGGTAATGTATATTTTAAATCAGAAGTAATTGGCGCTCGTTTAGTGATACCTTTTTTATCCTTATTGAATATTCCTATTAATGATAAATTTGTAATAAATAAAACATGGAATGATTTTCTAGAAGTAGAATATGGTTACTATCCACAAAAATCAATATCAAGAAATTTATGTATGATATTAGATAGTGAATATCATAAAAACAAATTAAGAGAAACGGGAAATAAATATACAGACCCAGTTAATAATAAAATACTTTATCCAGAATATGAGTTGAATGGACATAGATACATAAGAGTGGATAGAAATCATTGGATAGAAGTACAACCAATAAAATGGTTAGTCGATGAAAAAAATAAAATTATGGTAACAAAAAAAATACAATTCTCAGGTGTCCCATTCGAAGAGTCAGGAGTATATGAAGGTGACTTTGAGAATACAACAATAAAAAAATTTATAGATAATATATTTGCAAAAGAAATACTTCAAGGAGTAACATTAACAAAAATCAAACCAAAAGAAAATCAATATGGATTTACATTTGATGAAGTAAGTGAAGAAGATATAATAAAAGGTGCAATTGATTCTAATGTACCAGTATTCTTACATGGTAAACCTGGTGAAGGAAAGTCATCTAGAATTAAACAAATAGACCCTAACTGTGAAATATTATCTTTAGGTACATTAACCCCAGAACTTTTAGTAGGAATGGGAATTAAAAATAATGATACAAAAGTAGTAGAATATGCACCACCTCCATGGTATACTAGACTAGTAGAAAAATGTGAAAAAGAACCAGATAAAATACATATTCTATTCTTAGATGAATTAAATAATGCAAGTCCAAATATGCAAAAGTATGCATTTAGTATTGCACTAGATAGAAAAGTTAATGATAGATTTGAATTGCCAAAAAATGTAAGAATTGCAGCCGCTGGAAATGAAGTAGAAGACTCGTTATCAGCATATGATATATCTCAACCATTATATGATAGATTTGCTCATGTCAATATAAAAACAACACCAGAACAATGGTTAAATTGGGCATCATTAAATAATATCCATCCATCTATATATGCATTTATTGCTTACGGTGGAGAAAGAGTATTAAGAACAGAAGTAAATCCAGATAAACAAACACCAACAGCAGACCCAAGAAAATGGGAAATGGCATCTAAAATGTTATATAGTACTAAAAATCCTCAAATGCTAAGAGGTTTAATAGGAGAAGACCTAACACAAGAATTTATAAGTTTCTGTATGCAACCAGTAATAACTGTAGAAGAAGTAATAAATGGTGATTATGATATGAATGATTATAAAAATTTAAATGTATCAGAAAGTTATGCAACGGTAGTAAGTTTATCACAAGTAAGTGAAGAACACGTAGAAATTATAAAAGACTTTATATCTAATTTAGGTCCAGAATTTGTAAATACATTTTATAGTATCTGGGCTCATGGAAATAAAGATAGATTAGAAAAAGTAGCAGAATTACAAATGACATCAAGTATAAAAAAAGGAGGAAAAAGATAATATGAGTGATTTTACATTTTTAACAAAAGAACAAATTTTTGGAGAAAATAGATTAGAAATATTTAAAGATGATACTAATGTTACAGCAAAAATGACAGATTTTGCTAACTTATTTGATATATTTAGTGATTGGAACAATGAATTACATAAAGCATATTGGACAAAATCAAGAGGTTATAGAAGAGGAGTATATATAGTTGATTTTGCAGGTTTACAAGCTGCTACTATTCCTAGTTTTGATGATACAGGTGCTCGTTTAGTTTTACCGCTTTCCTCAATATCAGATATTTATGAAAATAACAGGAAAAAAATTAATGAATCTGGATTTATAGAAGTGGAGTACGGTTACTATCCACAAGATTATCTAGATGATGATGAGCAAATGATAGTAGATTCATATTATAAAAAAAATAAATTAAAATTGACAGGCAATAAATATACAGATCCATCTGATAATACAATACAATATTCAGAATATGAATTAGATGGACATAGATACATAAGATATCCCAATAATATTCAGGATAATGTTGTTTGGATGGGAGTACAACCAATAAAATGGTTAGTTGATGAAAAGAATAAGGTTATGGTAACAGAAAAAATTCTTTTCGCAGGCATTCCATTTGAAAAGTCTGGAATATATATAGGTGACTTTGATAATACAACTATAAAAAAATTTATAGATAATGTATTTGCAAAAGAAATATTTCAAGAAGTAACATTAACAAAAATCAAACCAAAAGAAAATCAATATGGATTTACATTTGAAGAAGTAAGTGAAGAAGATATAATAAAAGGAGCAATTGACTCTAATGTAGCAGTATTCTTACATGGTAAACCTGGTGAAGGGAAATCATCTAGAATTAAACAAATAGATCCTAACTGTGAAGTGTTATCTTTAGGCACATTAACACCAGAACTTTTAGTAGGAATGGGAATTAAAAATAATGATACCAAAGTAGTAGAATATGCACCTCCTCCATGGTATACTAGATTAGTAGAAAAATGTGAAAAAGAACCAAATAAAATTCATATTCTATTCTTAGATGAATTAAATAATGCAAGTCCAAATATGCAAAAGTATGCATTTAGTATTGCACTAGATAGAAAAGTTAATGATAGATTTGAATTGCCAAAAAATGTAAGAATTGCAGCCGCTGGAAATGAAGTAGAAGACTCGTTATCAGCATATGATATATCTCAACCATTATATGATAGATTTGCTCATGTCAATATAAAAACAACACCAGAACAATGGTTAAATTGGGCATCATTAAATAATATCCATCCATCTATATATGCATTTATTGCTTACGGTGGAGAAAGAGTATTAAGAACAGAAGTAAATCCAGATAAACAAACACCAACAGCAGACCCAAGAAAATGGGAAATGGCATCTAAAATGTTATATAGTACTAAAAATCCTCAAATGCTAAGAGGTTTAATAGGAGAAGACCTAACACAAGAATTTATAAGTTTCTGTATGCAACCAGTAATAACTGTAGAAGAAGTAATAAATGGTGATTATGATATGAATGATTATAAAAATTTAAATGTATCAGAAAGTTATGCAACGGTAGTAAGTTTATCACAAGTAAGTGAAGAACACGTAGAAATTATAAAAGACTTTATAGAAAATCTTGGTCCAGAATTTGTAAATACATTTTATAGTATCTGGGCTCACGGAGATAAAGAAAGATTAGAAAAAGTAGCAGAATTACAAATGACATCAAATGTAAAAAAAGGAGGAAAAAGATAATGAATAAAGAAAGAATAAATGAATTAAGAGCATATTTAAAGGCAAATGTAGCCCCAATATTAGTAAGTGACGTTGATGTTAATTTTATAAAAAAAGATGCAGTTATATTACCTGCAAATATAAAAAAATCTTCTTTAAATGGAACATTAAATGAAGGTAAATTATTACCACCAAATTGGTATAATGAATTAGTAAAAAAATGTAACAAAGAAAGTACTATATTGATAATAACAGATTTATCAAAAATATCTAAAGAAGAACAAGAAAAATTTTATGAAATATTAAAGTATAGAAAAATTGGTAATCTTGAACTACCTAAAAATTGTATAATACTAGTAAATGGAAAATTGGAAGAAATTAATGATACTATTAAATCACTAGTTATAACAATGTAGAGGTAAACTATGGAATTAAATATTAATAGTATAAAAAGAAAATTACTAATCAAATATGGCTTCTTTGGCAACATACTAGCAAACACAACTTTTGAAGAGACAAAAACAGTTGACACTGCTGCAACTGATGGAAAAAATATATATTACAATTCTGAATTTACAAATTCTCTAACAGAAAAAGAACAAATATTTTTATTTGCCCATGAATTATGCCATATAGCACTTAATCACATTTATAGAAGTAAAGGAAAAGATCATGAAACTTGGAATATAGCAACAGATGCTGTAATTAATTCATATTTAACTCAAAAAGATGGCTTACCATTAATAGAAGGTGGAGTAGACATAAAAGATGCTTATATGTATGATGCTGAACAATTGTATGAAAAACTATTAAAAGATAAAAAAGATAATGAGAATGAAAACAAAAAATCAAAAGATAATAATAATTCAAATGATGATAAACAAGTTGGACATGATAGTCATACTATGTGGGAAGATGCAGTAAAAAAGAAACATAAGCAAGAGGAAAATAAAGAAAATCATTCTACCCCAAAAGAACAAAAAATAGAACAAGATATAGAAAAAATGGGAAAAATAGGAGAAAAGAAAATCTTTGAAGAAAATGAAAAGTTAAGAGATGAACAATTAGAGAAACTTAGAAAGTCTCTGGCTCAGCAATCAACTAGTTATGGTAATAGTTCTTTAGCAGACCAAAGAAACATAAGTGATATAGGAAGTGCAATACCATTAATAAATTGGACTAGATTATTAAAAAATGCAATTAAAACAGATGAAGATTGGTCATATCTTAATCCGGAAGTAGAAAGTGGAATAATTATGCCTACAATAGACCCAATAGAAAAAAATGAAACAGAAATAGTATTAGATACAAGTGGATCCATTGATGATGATTTACTTAGAAATTTCCTTAGAGAATGTAAAAATATATTAAAAGAGTCAAAAGTTAAAGTAGGATGCTTTGATACAAAATTCTATGGTTTCAGTGAAGTAAAGTCATCTAAAGATATTGAAAACTTAAAATTTCAAGGAGGAGGAGGAACAGACTTTGATGCAGCAATAAATGCCTTCTCAAAAAATGCCAACAATAAAATAATATTCACAGATGGCTGGGCATCAATGCCTCAAAAGAAAGTTGATGCCATTTGGATAGTATTTGGAGGAAGAAAAATAAATCCATTAGGAGGAAGAGTAATATATATAAGTGACGAAGACTTAAAAAGATTAGCTACTTCCAATAAATCAAAAGAAAAAACAAGATAAATAATCAGGACAAAAGTTCATATTTCTTTATATCTCAAACATAATGTACCACACGATTTTAAATTGTATGGTACATTATGTTTAATTATTTTAATATTTATATAAATTAACTATATTATATAAGTTTTTTTCTATTAGATAATATCAATTAATTAGTTATGTATTGTACTCCAAAAACTAAATAAATTCTTTACTTTTTACCCCTTTTATATTAAAATGTTATTAAGAGGACAGTGGTTGTAATGCAAAAATATAATATTCTTCCAGCAGATACCTATGTAGTGGTAAATAAAAGCATAATGAACGCAGAAGATAGAAAAATCCTAAATATGTTATACTTACCAATCATAGGCCCAATACCAATTATGTTATATTATTCATTATGGTCAGACTTAGATAAAAATGAAATACTAAGTATAGAATATACACACCATCATCTAACAACTAACCTACATTTGTCCTTAGATGAATTTGTAGAAGCAAGAAAAAAATTAGAAGCAATAGGTCTTTTAAAAACATTTTATAAAAATGATAATATTAATAATTACTTATATGAATTATATTCTCCCATACCAGCCCATGAATTTTTTTCTCACCCAATATTAAACATAGTATTATATAATAATGTTGGAAAAAAAGAATATGAAAAATTAAAAAGTTATTTTAAACTTCCAAGAATTAATACTACAGGCTATACAGATATAACCTCATCATTCTCAGAAGTATTTACCCCAGTACCATTAACATCATATGAAATAGTAAATGATAACATAAGGAAATATAATAAATTAAAACTAAATATTAATACTAATTTTGACTTTAACTTTCTAATAGAATCATTACCAAAGAAGATTGATAAAGATAAACTATTAACTAAAGAAACAAAAGAATTAATATTAGAACTATCATTTTTATATGATTTAGATACATTAAAGATACAAGATATAATTAAAACTTGTATCACAGAAAGAGGCACATTAAACAAAGAAGAATTTAGAAAGACCTGTAGAAACTATTATCAATTTGATAATAAAGGAGTATTGCCAACAGTCGTTTATAACTCTCAACCAGAGTATTTAAAATCACCTATAGGAGATACCTCAAAAAGAGCTAAAATGATATATACATTTGAAACAATAAGTCCCTATGACTTATTAAAAAGCAAAAATAATGGAGCAGAACCTACAAATAGAGATATTAAATTAGCAGAAGATTTAGTAGTAGAATATAAATTAAAACCAGGAGTAGTAAACGTACTAATAGATTATATCTTAAAAACAAATAATAATAAATTAACAAGAGCATTAGCAGAAACTATTGCCGGTCAATGGAAAAGATTAAATATAGAAACAGTAGAAGAAGCAATGTCAGTAGCGGAAAAAGAACATAAAAAATATAAAAAAAACATTCAAG
>CAVJSY010000054.1:0-9168 GCA_963652285.1 Oribacterium sp. | reverse complement strand
AATATTATCATTTATAGCAAACTTTATCGAAAGAAATTACTTTATCAAAAATGATATTAAAGATAAAAAAACATATCAAAATCTAATGATATTTATATTTACAATATTATGCATAGTATATGCCTATTTTACTTATGATAACTATAAAGATATAAAAGAATTAAAAAGTTATGATAGTAATACAAAAATAGAATTTACCTATATATCATTTATAGCAACCTTATTAGTGCTGATAAGTGGATTATTATTTCTATATATTGCTATTAATGATGAAAATATAGAAACAGAAATAGCATTTAATTAATATAATATTGTGGTGATTAATATGTATAGACCAATTATATTAGATTACAATTATTTAATACCATATATCTCTCCAGATAACTTATATAACCATTATTTAATATACTTAAAAGATATAGATATGTTAAATAAATTATTACAAGAAAATAATTATGATTATAAATATACTAAAGAACAATTATTAAAAAATATTAATATTTTTAATTTAAATGTAAGAGGATATATAGAGTATTATTTATCATCTACAATAAATCATGAATTATATTTTAGCTCTCTTTCCAACAAATATAATAATATTCCCACAGGTAAATTATTAAATGATATAAATAAATATTATGGATCTTATAATAATTTTAAAAATGAATTTAAAAAATCTGCCTTAAATTTAAAAGGCTCAGGATATACATATCTAGTTAGTGATGATAATGGTAATCTAAAAATAATTAATACCTCAAATGAAGATAACCCAATATCATATGGATTAATTCCAGTATTTAATATAGATCTCTGGGAACATGCTTATTACCTAGATTATAAAACAAAAGAATCTTACTTAGATGCATTCTTCAAAATAATAGATTTTTCTAAAATAAAATACACATAAAAACAAGGAAACATTATCCTTGTTTTATAACATTTAAAGATATTAAATTATTATATATTTCATCGCTACAACTATCTATAAAAGATTTTACCTTACTAATATCAATAATATAATTTTTATTATTAGTAGCATTCTCAATAATAACGCCAATATTATCAATAAGAACAGGTAACTTACTTAAATCTATCTCCTCAATATCACAATTAGGCATCTTATAATCATCATAAAATATTTCTAAATTCAAACCATATTCATCAATTAAAGAACTATTTAAATTAGTATAATCATTATATAATAAAGATTTTCTCTCATCTCTAGACATATTTAAAGTATTACCATCCAAACACTTTACATAAGAATTAATAATATCATCTCTAACAAATAAAGGAAGAAATTCACTATAAAATAATCTATCAGAAAAAAGATGAACATAATATCCTAACATAAAAGAATTAGTTAAACTATCTCTATACTTATTTAAAAAAGAAATAAGATCAGGATTACTAGAATCATCATAAATAAAATGAGATATTTTTTTATCCTCACCAATTTGCTTACTAATATCAGGAGCTATAGAACCAAGAATAAAATCATAATAATTAATATCATTTTTATTATTAATCTTTCTATAAATATTTTCCGCTATAGCAATATGCATAATAGTAGAAGCCATAACTATTCACTTTCCTCGATTTCTATAGCGCCACCATCAGGAGCAGGACAGAAATCTTTTGCTTGTCTAACAATATCTTCCATATCACTAGGAACTACTGAAACGATACAACGAGCACGACCATCATCAGCAAAATCAAAAACCTTTTGATCAGTCAAACTCACACAAGTTCCACAACCAATACATTTATCATTAACTTTTGTCTTCATAATTAACCACCTTTCATAACTAATTATAGTAGTAATTTTTACAAAAATCAACAAAATAGTTTTATTTTCCTATAAAATATGTTATTATAATATTAGTAAAAATATGAGGTGGTATAATGAATAGCAGAATGGAAAAATATTACAATGAAATGCCTATGACTAGAAGAACATCCCGAAATAAAGAATTGTATAAAGAAGTATATGGTAATTATTCATCATTAGAAAATCTACCTATAGCAGATAATACTAACGAAATAGATATGGAACAATTACAAGAAATAGTAAAAAGAGAAAATGTAAAACAAATGCCAAAAGAAGAAACATCCCATATGATAGCAACCAAAATCAAAGAAGAAGATGACCCTTATAAAGTATATGATATAAATAAAATATTAGAACAAGCCAAAAGTAATTACCGTCCCAAAGAAGAAAAGAAAATTATTTCTCCAACGTATAAATTTTTATCAACCTTAGAAAGTAATGAATTACCAGTAACAGAAGTAAAAAAAGCCTTAGAAGAAGAAAATCCAGATAAAGAAGAATTATATATGACAAGAGAATTAAAATTTAAAGATAAAAGATTAGAAGTAACAAAAGAAATAGATACAATGAAAGAAGAACAACAAGAAAAAGAATATGATTCCTCACCATTAGATTTATTTGAAGACTTAAAACCAGATGGAAATACCTTTATATCAGAACCAGTAAAAGTAGAAAAAGACAGTATATTTGCTAATTCAGAAATTGATGATGTAGAAGAAAAACCAATAATTAAAGAAATACCATCAACTAATACTAAAGAAGAAAAAAATATAAAAGATATAAATGTAATAAAAGAAGAAACATTTAAAAATGCAAATAACAATATAGATAATGACTTTTATACAAGTTCTTATAAATTCTCTAAAAAAGATTTTATTGATGATGATGACAACTTCTTAGATTTGCCTAAAAAAAGTCATTCTGTTATAAAAGTAATATTACTTCTAATAGCAATATTTGCCCTAACAACAGTAATATATTACTTTATAAGCAAATATGGAATAGGAGTATAAAGATTATTTAAAATAGTCTTTTTTTCCTATAAAATCCTCAAATTTAGTTATACTAAATGTAGTAAGAAGGTGTCCTATGAAAAAGAAGAAAAAAAGAAAACATAAATATAAAATAAAAAGAAAAATAAAAATATTATTATTACTATTAATAATTATTATACCATTATTTTATTACATACATAATAATGAAGATAAAATAGGAGTAAAAGAAGTATCTAAATTTTTAGCATCCTCTACAAATGAAATACAAGCATATGTAAAAGATGAAGACGGAAAACTACAGGAAAAAGAAAAGTTTATTAGAGGAACTGAAATAAAAATAAGAAACAAAAAAGAACTAATAGATAATATATATTATGAAAAAATATATATAAATAAGAATACTTACTATATAAAAGAAGAAAATCTAGTTACAGACAAAACTAAAGTAGTACAAGAAGAAAAAATTTATGACAGAACTCCAACCTACATCTTAGAAGATTTAGAAACTGCTAAAATAAGTGGCCTTGCTAAAAAAGAAGATGAATTACAAGTATTAGGATATAATAAAATCCAAGAAGATGGAGAAGTAGATTATTATTATATACAAATAAATGACATAAAAGGTTATGTAAAATCAAATTATACCACTAGAACCAAAGAAGAAGCAGCCAAAAATTATGAAGCAGAAACATATGACCAAATTCATTCAAAAGTAGCAAATACATTTAATGGAGGTAATGCCATAAATCTAGATTTTTATCCAACCGAACAAGCAAAATTTAAAAATAATGTAATGCCAGACTCTGTTTATGCATTATATTTAAATAATGGCACTAATGTTATAAAAAATATAGATGATTATATAGAATTAGCAAAAGATACTAAAATAAATGCCTTCGTACTAGACATAAAAGATAACGAAACTCCAGGATTTCCCGCTAATACATTTAAAGAATTGAGCCCTACTAACTATGAAAGAGCTATTAATTCCTACGATGATTACAAAAATGCAGTAACCAAGTTAAAAGAAGCAGGATTCTATGTAATAGGCAGAATAACAACGTTTAAAGATAACTTTTATATTCAAGATCATAAAGAAGATGCAATAACCAACAAGCAAACTAACGAACCATATCTTCATACAGGATCATATTGGCCAAGTCCTTATAGCAGAAACGTATGGTATTATACAGTATCACTTGCTAAAGAAGCAGTAAAAGAATTTGGATTTAATGAAATAAATTTTGATTACGTAAGATTTCCTGATAGAATGCAATCAGTGGAAAATAATGTAGACTTATTAAATACTTACAATGAAGATAAAAGCCAAGCAATCCAAAGATTCGTTCAATATGCAACTGATGAGTTACATAAATTAAATACTTATGTTTCAATAGATGTATTTGGTGAGAGCACTAATGGGACATACATGACAGCCTACGGTCAATATTGGCCTGCAATAAGTAATGTAGCAGATGTAATATGTGGAATGCCATACCCAGATCATTTCTCAAATGGATATTATGGAATAAATAAACCATGGAATAATCCTTATAAATTATTAAACACTTGGGCAAGATATGCCAAAGAAAGACAAGATGAAACGCCATCAGCAGCCAAAGCAAGGACTTGGATTCAAGCCTATGATGTCATGAAATATGTAGACCCATCTGGAATAAGTTATAATGCAGAAGAAGTAGAACAAGAAATAAGAGCACTCTATGAAGGAGGATTAGATGGTGGATACATAACCTGGTTATCAAATTCTAATCTAGAAAAATATAAGGCTCAAAAGAAAGCATATCAAATAGATTATTTAAAGGAGTATCAACAATGAAAAAAATAAAATTAGAAAATACAGAATATGAATTAATAAAAAATTATAAAAATGCCTACAACGAAGAAGAAGTAAAAGAAAGTTATACAGACTATTTTACACCATATGATTATATAGTAGGAGATATAGCATACAATTCTTTAAGATTAAAAGGATTTTATGATAGCCTTAATAAAAAAGCAAACAAAATAAACAATTATAAAAACCTAGATACATATCTAAAAGAAAATTGCGCTAACGACTGTAAATATTTTATCTTAAAAAAGATAAAAGAGGATCAATAATGATTCTCTTTATTTATATCCCTTTTTTAAATATTCCTCATACAATTCTTTAAATCTTTGAAAATGAATTACCTCTCTTTGCCTTAAAAATAGTAAAGGTCCAATAACATCAGGATCATTAGTCAAGTCAATTAAATTTTCATATATTGCTCTAGCCTTTTGCTCTGCCGCCATATCCTCAACTAAATCAGCAATAGGATCACCAACAGCAGCAAAATATGATGCTGTAAAAGGTACACCATTAGAATCTGTTGGAAATAAGTCTTTTCCATGCTCAGCATAACTAGACTCTAAACCAGCCTGTTTTATTTCCTCCAAAGTAGCATCTTTCATTAGTTGATATACCATAGCAGAAATCATCTCAATATGAGCAAGTTCCTCAGTACCAATATCAGTAAGAAGTGCCTTTCCTTTATCATCAGGCATAGTAAATCTTTGATTTAAATATCTACAAGCAGCAGCAAGCTCACCATTTGCACCGCCATATTGAGTAATTAGATATTTAGCCATCTTCAAATCTTTCTTCTTTATATTAATTGGATATTCCAAACTCTTAACATATTTAAACATCTTAAATCTCCTCCCAAGGCCAAGGACTATTAATCCAAATCCAATTATTTTGATTGTTATCACTATTTACAATTAATGGACCATACATACTTTCATATTTTTTAGATATTTGTTTTAGAATATTATTGTAATTATTATATAATTTTATAGCATTTATATCATTTGGATGAGTATCCAAATATAAATTTAAATCTTCTAAAGCAAAATTGTATTGTTGCCACTGATTAAGCAAATTTTCTCTCTCATTAGTAGAATTAACATTATATATTTTATAATTCTTATATCCATCATATAAGTTAGAAAACATATTTCCTCTTATAAATCCTTGATAAGGATCTAGTATATTATCTTGCTTATTTAAAGTAGTATTTTGTGTATTAGAATTCATAAACTGAATCTTATAGTTATCAATGTTAGGCATATAATTGACTCTCTCATCTGATTGATAATTTATATCATTAGAATTATCATTATAAATATCATCAGAGTATCTCATATATCCATAATTATAATTATTCATATCATCACTCCTAAAATAGATTATGTACCTATTTAAAAAGTGTATAGGCTAGTTTAATAATTATGAAAAATTAAGAATACATTAGTAACCATAATAACTCTTAAGATAAATAAAAGTTACTGGTGTATTGTAAATTTTAAAATGTAAATATTAGTTAATTTTCTTGAATAAATAAAATCATTCTGTTATACTATAAATGTATACTAAGAAAGGAATGATACTTAATATGACAAAATATGTATATTCATTTAACGAAGGAAACAAAGACATGAAAGAAATTCTAGGAGGAAAAGGAGCAAACTTAGCGGAAATGACTTCTCTAGGACTACCAGTACCAAAAGGATTTACTGTAACAACTATGGCTTGCAATAAATACTATGAAGACGGTAAAGTACTAAAAGAAGAAATCAAAGAACAAATATTTACCTACCTAGAAAAACTAGAACAACTAACAGGAAAAATTATGGGAAGCACAACAAACCCCTTACTAGTATCAGTAAGAAGTGGTGCTAGAGCATCAATGCCAGGAATGATGGATACAGTCCTAAATCTTGGATTAAATGACGTAGTAGCAGAAAATCTAGCAAAAGAAACCAATAACAAAAGATTTGCTTATGACTCATATAGAAGATTTATAATGATGTTTGCAGACGTAGTAAAAGGTTATCCAAAAAGTTCTTTTGAAAGAGTTTTAGATAAATACAAACAAGAGCATCACGTACAATATGATACAGAATTAACCGAAGACGACCTATATGAAATAACAAATAAGTTTAAAAACATATATAAAGAGCTATCAAAAGAAGATTTTCCACAAGATCCAAAAATTCAATTAATAGAAGCCGTAACTGCAGTATTTAGATCATGGAATAATGAAAGAGCTATAATATATAGAAAGATGAATGATATCCCATCATCTTGGGGAACAGCAGTAAATATCCAAGAAATGGTATACGGAAATATGGGAGATGACTCTGGAACAGGAGTAGCCTTCACTAGAAATCCCGCAACAGGAGAAAATAAACTATATGGAGAATACCTAATAAATGCCCAAGGTGAAGACGTAGTAGCAGGAGTAAGAACTCCTCAAAGTATAGAAACATTAAAAAATATCATGCCAGAAATATTCAAACAATTTGAAAATGTTTGTAATATCCTAGAAAATCATTATAAAGATATGCAAGATATGGAATTTACAATTGAAAATGGAAAATTATTTATGCTTCAAACCAGAAATGGAAAAAGAACTGCTGCCGCTGCTATAAAAATAGCAACAGACCTAGTAAAAGAAAATATGATAACTAAAGAAGAAGCACTATTAAGAGTAGAACCAAAACAATTAGATCAATTATTACATGAAACATTTGATGAAGAGTCATTACGAAATACTAAAGTAATTGCTAGTGGTCTAGCAGCATCTCCAGGAGCAGGATGTGGAAAAATATACTTTACAGCAGAAGACGTAAGTAAAGCAAGAAAAAATAACATCGACTCTATATTAGTAAGACTAGAAACATCTCCTGAAGATATTCAAGGAATGAAAGATGCCAATGGAATATTAACAATAAGAGGTGGAAGAACTTCACACGCTGCAGTAGTAGCAAGAGGAATGGGAGCATGCTGTGTAGCAGGATGTGAAGGATTAACAATTGATGAAGACGCTAAAACAATTACAACAAGTGATGGTTTAGTATTAAAAGAAGGAGACTATATTTCAATAGATGGAAATACTGGTAATGTATATCAAGGAAAAATTAAAACAAAACCAGTAGAAATAAGCGGAGACTTTAAAACATTTATGGAATGGGCCGACAGCGTTAGAGTATTAAAAGTAAGAGCAAATGCCGATACTCCTAAAGATGCTATCCAAGCAAGAAAATTAGGAGCAGAAGGTATAGGATTATGTAGAACAGAACACATGTTCTTTGATAAAGATAGAATCTTTAATTTTAGAAAAATGATTACCGCTAAAACAGAAGAGCAAAGAAAAGAAGCCCTAGCAAAAATATTGCCATATCAAAGAGATGACTTCGAAAAATTATTCCTAGCAATGGAAGGAGATCCAGTAGTTATAAGATATCTAGATCCACCATTACATGAATTCTTACCAAAAGAAGAAGATGAAATAAAGAAATTAGCAGAAAGCCTAGATATGACATATGAAGAATTAAAAACAAGAATAGAATCATTGAAAGAATTTAATCCAATGATGGGACATCGTGGCTGTAGATTAGCAGTTACATACCCAGAAATAGCAGTAATGCAAACTAAAGCAGTAATAGAAGCAGCAATCAATGTAAAGAAGCAAGGATTAGAAGTAACTCCAGAAATAATGATACCATTAGTAGGAGATAAAAAAGAATTAGATTATGTTAAAAATATAGTAGTTACAACTATAGATGAAATATTAAAAGAAAACAATATGGAAATGAAATATTTAGTAGGAACAATGATAGAACTACCTAGAGCAGCAATATTAGCAGATGAGATAGCAGAAAGTGCAGAATTCTTCTCATTTGGAACTAATGATCTAACTCAAATGACTTATGGATTTTCAAGAGATGATTCTTCAAAATTCTTAACAGATTACTATAAAAAGAATATCTTTGAAACAGATCCATTTGAAAGAATTGATACTAAAGGTGTAGGTAAGTTGATGAAGATTGCAACTGAATTAGGAAGAAAAACAAGACCAGACATCAGTTTAGGTATATGTGGAGAACATGGAGGCGAACCAAGTTCAGTAGAATTCTGTCATCAAATAGGATTAGATTATGTATCTTGTTCCCCATTTAGAGTTCCCGTAGCAAGACTAGCAGCAGCATGGGCAGCAATACATGAAAAACAAAATAAGTAGTTTAATACTAGAAATATATTTTAATAAATAGAATAACTCTATCATATGATGGAGTTTTCTTTTCTTTTATGATATACTTTACAAGAGAAAGATGATAAATTTGGAAATCAAAACAGGATATTTATATCATATCAAAGATTAATGCTTTGATATTGTAAATGATAACAACTTAATGTAAAAACATGAAAAAGACAAAAAAAGACCAACTTATTTCACTATAAAAGAACAAAAAAATTTATGGTTCATACCAATAAGCTCCAAAGTAGATAAATAT
>CAVJSY010000053.1:0-11366 GCA_963652285.1 Oribacterium sp. | reverse complement strand
GTTATAACTCCATACGTGAATTAAAAATTGTAAGATTTATTTTTGAAAAATCCCTTATATATAATTGCAGATACTCTAGCATTAAATCTAAATTTATCGTTTTTAAAATCTAAATCCACACCTACACCTAACAATCTATCTCTTTCTATTTTTAGGTACTTTTTCTTCAAATAAATTCTCCATACTTATACCCATACCGTATTCGGAAGAAAAGTCTTTCTTTTCTATATTTGCTTTCATATAAGTATTTCTAATATCTTCTATAATATTTTGATTATATACAAACCCATTTTCAGTCATATAAGATTCTAAATAAACAGCATACTCATTATTACTAATAAATCCATTCTCTTTAGCTTCTTTACAAGGATCTTGTCCATTTTTTAAAACACAAGCAATATGAAAAGAATATCTAGCACTATATAATTTTTTAATTTCATCTTTTGCTATAGCAATTCTACTTTTAGCAAGTTTAATTTCATCTCCAAATCTTTCTTTTGCAATAAGTTTTTTAATTAAAATCTCATCTTTTTGTATTGAATACTCAAACTCCTTTATATTTTTATAACTATCATTAACAAATCTAGCATAAATATTTTTCTCTAACATAAAATTACACTCCTTAATCTTTCATTCTAATAATTAATTCCCCTTCTTTAGAATACAAATATTTTTCTCTAACATACTTAGCAATATAATCAGGATCTGATAATCTTTCAACATCAGCTTCCAATGCTTCTTTTTCATCATTTAAAGAGACTAATTTTTCCTCTAATTGTTTCTTTTCTTTTTGCATCTTATTTATTTGACATAAATTAGTAAAAAGATGATATCCCAAAGTTGAAATCACAGCGCCAAATAAAAGAAAAATAACAAACATCCTACTCTTAGTTTTAACAGTATATTTTCTTTTTTTATGAGCTTTTTTCATCTTAGATATCACCTTCCTTACCCCAATTATAGCACACTTCCCTAAACTTTACAAAAAAACTTAGCTCTCACTTTACACATTAGTGTATATCCCAAAATAATACATAAGAAAAAATAAATATGCAAAACACCATAATTAATTTTAAATAAAATAATAAAATACAATAAAGAAGAAAATAGCGAAAATAAAAAACTTCCAATAATTTTAACAAATAATTTAGAAGAATATAATATTCTACTACTAAAGTTTAATAATATCTCAAATAACATTCCATAAATAAAAGAAAAGAAAAAAGACATAATTTGAATATTTAAACTCATTTATTTAAATAACTTACTTAAAAGTGAATTTTCCTTTTCTTTTTTTGAAATATTATTATCAGAATAATTAATACTATCAACCTTACCCTTTATAGAAACATTTCCTTGATAAGTATCTAGTTTTATTATCTCTAAAGATTCACCCTTAATAGTAAGAAAGCCTAAAGTAGTATCCATTAAAAATTCATTATCATCAAAGCTTTCTATTTTTTTAACCCCACTAACAACAATATTCTTTCTCTCAGCAACACTAATACCATGATTAAAACTACTTTCCATTTCTTTTACCTTATCCATAACATTTCCTCCTACAAAATATTATGTTTAACATAAAAAAAAAGAACAATTAAATTGTTCCATATATACAAAGATTATTCTTCTGTATTATTGTAAGCTTCAATAATAGCATCTTCAAACATCTTACGAGTTTCTTTATTAATAGGATGTGCTATATCTGAATGCTCACCAGTAGCAGTAGTCTTACTAGGCATAGCAATGAATAATCCATTATCACCATCAATAATTCTGATACCCTTAACTACAAAACAATCATCAAGAGTAACAACTGCGATTCCTTTCATACGAGAATTTTCTTTTTCAATTTTGTGTACATTAACTGAAGTTATCTTCATTATGCATCGACTCTCCTTCTAGAAAATTAATTTCTAACTACATTGTATATATTTTATACAAAAAAGTCAATATATTTGCTAAAATTTAACAAATATTTTACTATATCTCCTAAATATTAAATTTTATTTCAATAGTCCTAGTAAGAATATCACTATACCTAAAACACATTCTACTATTATCATCGAACATTATAATAAATACATTAGGATAACACTCTATTATTTTAGCATTATATTCAAAAATTTTATTTCTGCCTTCATTATGAACAATATTAATATAATTACCAATATTATCTTTAATAGTGTTTCTTATTTTATCTATTATATATATTACCTCCTATTCTCTAGGATAACCAACATACATAGTACCCTTAGTAATAATTCCACCCATTCCATCAGCACCATATTTTGTTTTACCCAAAATATTAATCAAATCAATATTATTATTTTTATCAGAAAAAGCCAAAGAAGTAGCAATAACCGCAGGATCTAACGCATGAATATTAATTCTTTTAGGACTACTAGCAAAATTAGCGCCAGCTTTTATAAGTTCCTCATAATTAGATTGACAAGCTCCCGCTATAATCAAAAGTTTTTCATGAGATTTCTCAAATTTTCTAGCTTCTCTAACCGCTTTAACAAAATTATATGTATTCTTATAATCACCACTACTTCTTCTTTTTTTATATAAAGCATCATGTCCAGTAATCACTAGAATATCAGGACTGTATTTTTCCAAAAACCCCTTAATATTATCTTCTAATTCATCTTCTTTAGAAAAAACACCATAAGCCTTAATTTTGTTTTTTTTATAGAAATTCATACACTTTTCCAAATAATCCTTATCACCATCTACATGTAAGATTTTTCCTGGAAGATAAAAATACTCATTTCTATCCATAGTTTTATAATTATCAATAACAGCATTAAAATCATCATCTATTTTATCATTATATTTCCTCAAGTCATTAATATCACTATCAGCATACAATCTAATACATACACCCTTTAAAATACATATACCATTATCAATTTTAACTATTTCAAATACAATATCATTTCCATAAGAATTTCTAGTAACATAATCTCCTATAGCAAACATTACTCATCCCCCAATTAATAATATGAGAGATTTAATTATTTATGAATAAAATCCACCATAGATAATATCTATAATGGTGGTACTTAATACATATACATAATAAAAAAGAAAGATTATTTTCTAGTATAACCTTTCTTACTACATCTATATTCAGTTTCCATTTTACATAAAACATTTACAACCAATTGCTTCTCACCTAGCTTTATTAATCTAACCATTACCATTTTATTTAATAATGCATTTAAATATACAGCATCTTCATTAGTTATGAACTTTTTCCTAAGAGCGTATATTTCTTTAAAAATAATTATTTTATAGCCATCATTAAAACTATTAATCATATCTTCTAAAGGCAAACCTCTATTAGCAAAACAAGGTAATAATGCTTCTTCAGCCATATTAGTAGCGAAAAACTTATCTCTATCTAATTCAGTCGAAAATCCATCAAAACTTTTTCTATACCCCTTATTTTCATTACCATTAACATAATCTAAAGCACTCTTTTCTAACAAGACATCAGAAAAAGCTACCTCTTTACTACACCAATTTCTAGCCTTTTCCTTATAATCAACAAGTAATTTGCTAACATTCCCATTAACTTTAGCGTATTCAAAAAATTTAAGAACATTAAACTTAGGATCAGAAAAATAAATAGTATTAAACTCAAGAGCAGTCATATTATCAGATATTGAAATATTATTCTCAGAAATATACTTATTTAACATATTACATAACATTTCCAAAAACTCATCACAATTATTTAAATACAAATTACAAAAAGTAGTTATATTTTCTTTAATATACTTAGAAATTTCTTCAACATAGTAATCATAATCAAAATCATAATTAGAAATATTTAACTTTCGTAATTCTTCTAAAGAATAATCTTTTTTATTAATAACATCATAAAACAACTCATTTCGAACAAAATTAAATCTTTCATTAGAAAAACATTTTAATTTCTTAGAAACTAAACTCAATATAATATTATATAAATCATTTTTATCTATAATAACATCAAAGTAATCTAAATTAACCAATACTTTAGGTAACCAATTAGCTAAAGCTTCTTTAGTAACAGTTTTACCATCTTTTGAAGATAATAGCAAACTCTTAATAATATTATCATCACAAGTAATATCATTAAAATTATCTTCAACTAACTTAAATAACTCTATAAAATCTTTAGATGTAACAGAAAATCCAATTCTATCCCTAGTATCTACCTTACCATTTTTATTAATAGTCATATTAGAATAATTATCAAAAATAGTCTTATAATCATCCTTAGAAATTGCTTTAAAAGCAATACAATATCTACCATCATAACTATGAGCATTTATTGCTTCACAAGTTCTCTTAGCAGTAACATATCCTAAACTATCAAAAACAGTTCTATATTTTTTTGAAAAACAAGGACTACAATCGTTTCTTCGTGATAAATTAGCATATAAATTTTCTAAAAATTTATTCATTAACTCTCTTCTATAATCACTTAACCTAAACAAATAAATTGAAGTATCCTTTCTACCAATAGCGTGTACCAATTGAAAGTATAAATCATTAATCTCATCCTCTGATAAAGACTTAATATTATCTTTACTAGTTGCTTCCAATAACCAATACATATTTTTCATAATATTTCCCCCATTCGAGCATATACTATACAACAAAATTAACTAAAAGTAAAGTATTTTAATAAAAAAAGACCAAAAAGTCTCATTTATTAATATAATTACATATTTCTACAAAAATATCTAAAGGAATATTTTCCGCTCTACAAGATAAATCAAAATTATGTTTCTTAAGTACATAATCTATTTTATCTAAATCATATTTTTTTAAATTATTGCGTAAATTTTTTCTCTTAAATTGAAAACTATCTCTAACTAAGTTATTAAATAATTCCATATTATCAACTTGTAATCTATCTTTTTTCAAATTCATACCTACAACAGCACTATCAACATTAGGTTTAGGAGTAAAACAATTTCTACTAACATCAAATAATTTTTTTATATCATAGTAATAATTAAGCATTACTGTTAAAGATCCATAATCTCTACTCCCAACTTTAGCAGATAATCTATCTGCAACTTCCTTTTGAACCATAATAACTATTTTATCAGGTAGAATATTATCATTTATCAATTTAGATATTATTGGAGTAGTAATATAGTAAGGTAAATTAGCAACTACATACAGTTTTTTATAATCAAACTGTGATATTCTCTTTTTCACATCTTCCTTTAAAAAATCATTAAAAACAATTTCATAATTATCATACTCTTTAAGTACATTTTCCAAAATAGGTTTTAATCTAGTATCAATTTCATATAAAATTGAATACTTACTATTAGCAACCAAAGAACTAGACAAACTTCCAGCACCTGGACCAATTTCAATAACTAAAGTGTCCTTATCAATCATAGAACTTTTAATAATTTTATCTATAATATTATTATCATGTATAAAATTTTGTCCAAAAGACTTTTTAAATTCAAAATCATTAAACATAATTATCCCTCAAATCTCTACTAAGTATAACATAAAATAAAAACAAAAAAAAGACTATAAAACCAAATAAATTTTATAATCTTATCTAAATCCATTACCATTGTCAACAATTTTAACTCCTAAACCATCATTGTTAAAATTATGATAATTATTATTTCTTATTCCATTTAAAGCATCAGTAACAACATCTGAATACTTAGCAGGATTACCAGGATGATTATAACAACTAAATTGTCCAGCTTGAGCTACAACACCAACTGGACTTAATCCTCTAGCATCTGCTCTATTTAAAATTACTGACATAACAGCCAATGCATCATCTTTACCTGCTGCTTCACAAGCAACAACACCAGCAACAATATTAAAATCTCCTTCTCCTAATGAATAAGTTCTATTACCAGTAGTTACTTCAAACCCTAATCCAGGTTTTGAAATATATCCACTAGCATGCTGAATAACAGCATTTTTTCTAGCCTCTTCTTCAGCAGCAATTCTAGCAGCTTCCTCTTCTTCGGCTTTCTTTCTAGCTTCTTCCTCCTCTTGAGCCTTTCTAGCTATTTCTTCAGAACTAATAAGTTCAACTTCACTAGTATCAACAACTTGACTAGAAGTAGTATCTTCTTTAAAAAGCTCAACAGTAGCGTCAGCCATCCTATTTAAACTATTATTTTCAACAATTACAACTTTAGCATTTTCTTTACTATCAGAAAATATAAGCCATAAAAATAGTCCACCAACTATTAATTGTACTCCAACAATTAATATATCCGACACTATTTTTTTCATTAAATCACCTCTTCATATTTTCTAGGCAATATAATTTTAGCATAAATCAACTCAAATGTCAAATAGACGCCTTGCATTATCCGTAGTAGTCCTCTCAATCCCTTTAATATCAAGGCCTTTTATATCTGCAACACGTTTCGCAATAATAGGAATATACATAGGTTCGTTTCTCTTTCCTCTGTAAGGTTCAGGAGTCAAATAAGGACTATCAGTCTCCAATATAATATATTCAAGAGGAATATATTTGATTACATCAACAATATTTTTAGCATTTTTAAAGGTTGACACCCCACCTATTCCAATCGAAAAACCAATTTTAATAAACTCTAAAGCCATATCTTTACTACCACTATAACAATGCATAGCACCTCTAACTTTAGACTCTTTTAAGATATTATATGTTTCTTGAATACAATCTCTACTATGAATAATAACGGGTTTATTATATTTATAGGCAATTTCCAATTGTCTCTTAAATAGTTCTTTTTGTAAATTTCTATTAGTATCATAATGATAATCAAGTCCTATCTCACCAACTGCAACAATCTTTTCATCATTAATATGATCCTCTATAAACTTTAAACTATTATCATTATAATCATATAATTCCTCTGGTTGAATACCCAAAGCACCATAAACAATATCATATTTCTTAACAAGTTCCAATACTTCCATATTACTCTGCATATTATAACCATTAACAATTATTTTTAGAACACCATTATCAATTGCGTTCTTAATAACATCTTCTATATCATCATAATATTCAGATACAATATGACAATGTGTATCAATAAACATACCAATACCTCCTAATTTTTTCTAAATCTAACAACTAAGAATTTAATAAAATAAATAATTATTACATGTAAATAAATAATATCTATCATTTTTTTATTAATAACTACATAAATACTAAGTATAAATAAAGTTACTACAAAAACTAACATTATCAAATTTTCTTGACTATTAATTTTAAGCATTGCACCCTCTCTATCCTTTCTATATACTGCAATACTACTGACTAAATAATATCAAAAATATATAAGTATGTAAATAAAAATTACAAAATTAATTTTGTTTTACAAATACGTGTAAAATAAAAAGAAAATATATAAAAATACATCTCCTTAAACCTCTTTATCAACATAATAATATTTACTAACATCAATTCCTTCTAACTCTAACAATTTAATCTTATTATTTATGCCGCCACCATAACCAACTAAATTGTTATTAGCACCTACTACTCTATGACAAGGAATAATTATACATATAGGATTCCATCCCACAGCTCCACCTACAGCCTGAGCAGACATTCTCTTAATATTTCTTTCAGTGGCTATTTCTTTAGCAATATCATTATAAGTAATAACATTACCATAAGGAATATTTCTAATAATGTTATTAACTTCTAATCTAAAATCAGTTCCATCAACCTTATATTTAGGTGTAAAATTAGGAATATTACCACTAAAATAAATATCTAACCATCTCTTAGTATCATTAAATACATCTAATTCCTTATACTCACAATTAAAATCAAATTTTAAATAATCTTTAGAATTTTTAAATATTAATCCTATTAAATATTCACCATCACTATACATAACCATTTCCCCTATAGGAAAATTATAAATTTTCTTATACATAAACATCACAAAATATATTATACATCAAAATATAATAAAAAAACTATAAAGTAGATCTCACCTTTTTATGAGTCCACTTTATAGGGTATATTTTATAATAACTACATACTTTTAACTTTTCTATCATTACAAGTAAATAAAATTATAAATGTAAATATTGAAATAAACAAACATCCAAAAACAAGATATATATATGAACCACCAGTTTTAGGATTATCAACAGAAATTGTTGAAAACTTTGTTACATCACTATAAACTGTATTAGATAAATTTAAAGAATTTGTTTCTATTAATTCAACTTTATATGAATATTCAGTATCTGGTACTAAATTAGAAATAGTGACTGTATTCTCACCTTCTACACAATTATCAATAGTAGTAACTAAACTTTCAACACCATCTTTATCTACTAACCAAATATTACATTTATTAGTATTTTTATCTGACACACCACTTACACTAACAATTAAATCAAGTTTATCAGAATAAGCATTACCTAAAGATAAAGAAACATTAGAATTGCCCAAAACATCATCAATTATATCATCATTCTCATTATCATCCTTGCCATAAGTACCAACTAAATCTTTTGTACTCTCCTCAAATTTATTTAAATCAATTGTAAATTTAGTAATATCTATACCTGACATAGAAACTTTATAACCATTTTTTTCTTCTTCATGACTATATTCATTACCTTCATAAATAATACCATTATTACTTAAATCTTCAGAATCAAGTTTTTTAATATCAACATCATATAATTTACCAACAACATAAATCATATAAAATGCAATAATATCTTCAGAACTTACAGATTCACATTTTACTGAATCCTCCATACTATCTTTATTAGTAGGATTCATAGTAATAATATCATTTTCAAACTTAAAATTAACATAAATATTACTAAAAGTATTATCTGCATTAGCAACCTGAAAAACAAGCAATTCATCAGATGTGTCAATAATTTTCAATTTAAATCCATCGTTATCTATTAAACTTTTCCATTCATCTTTTATTTGATCCCAAGTTACACTACTAGCAGAAACAGAATTAGCAAACACAATAGCAATTATAAAAATACCTATAAACTTTAAACACCTCTTCATAATTAATCACTCCTCTCTATAATAAAATTATAGATTATAAATCTAAAAAAATCAACAAATATGTAAAAAAATACTGATAAATCAAATTACCAATACTTTTTTTATTTTTCATCAATTCTTTGAAACAATACCTTAGCCTCACCAACTTTAGTACCACTTACATACTTTCCAAACTCTCCAATTGTATCATATGATGTAATATCAGTATTAATTTGATTAAAAATACTAGAAGCAGTATCAGGTAAATATGCTTGTAATAATACAGCACCGATCCTAATAGATTCAACTAAATTATACATTACTGTTGAAAGTCTATCTAACTTACTCTCATCTTTAGCAAGTATCCAAGGAGTAGTTTCATCAATATATTTATTACATCTTTTAAATATTTCAAAAACTTCATCTAAACTATCTGCAATACGAAGATTATCCATCTTCTCATTTACCTTATCTTTTGCAGACAATACTATATCTTTAAGATCCTTATCAATATCCTCATTAACATTTTTATTAACAACAACACCATCAAAATATTTATTGATCATGGAAGTAGTACGATTTACCAAATTACCTAAATTGTTAGCAAGATTAGTATTAATACTATTAATAAGTAATTCAAAAGTAAAAGTACCATCACTAGCAAAAGGCATCTCATGTATCATATAATATCTAACAGCGTCTACTCCATATTTAGAAACTAAATCATCAGCATAAACAATATTACCCTTACTCTTACTCATCTTATCATTTCCAAATAAAAGCCAAGGATGACCAAATATTCTTTTTGGTATTTCTAGACCTAAAACATGTAACATAATAGGCCAATATATAGTATGAAATCTTAAAATATCTTTACCAATCAAATGAATATCACAAGGCCAATATTTCTTAAATTCTAAACTACTCTCACCATTAACTTGATATCCTAAGAAAGTAATATAATTTGATAAAGCATCAATCCATACATACACTATATGACCTTCATCAAAAGTAACGGGAATACCCCAATCAAAACTAGTACGAGAAACACATAAATCTTGTAAACCAGGTTTAATAAAATTATTCATAATTTCATTTTTTCTTGCCTCAGGCTCAATAAAACCAGGATGACTTTCAATATATTCTTCTAACCATTTAGCGTATTTGCTCATTCTAAAGAAATAAGCCTCTTCCCTTGCTTCCTTAACTTCTCTACCACAATCAGGACATTTACCATCTACAAGTTGGCTTTCAGTCCAAAAAGACTCACAAGGAGTACAATAAAGACCCTTATATTCTCCTTTATAAATATCACCTTGATCATAAAACTTCTTAAAAATATCTTGTACAACTTTCATATGTTTAGGATCAGTAGTTCTAACAAACTTATCATAACTAGTATTCATAACATCCCAAATTGCTTTTATAGAAGCAGCAATATCATCAACATATTCTAAAGGAGTAACTCCAGCTTCCTTAGCTTTTATTTCAATCTTTTCTCCATGTTCATCAGTTCCAGTTTGAAAATATACATCATATCCCAATAATCTTTTATATCTAGCAATAACATCTGCTAAAACTATCTCATAAGTATTACCAATATGAGGTTTAGCAGAAGTATATGCAATAGCAGTACTTATATAAAATTTCTTTTTTTCCATAATTATCAATCTCCTTTACTTGTACTTCCTAATCCACCAATACGTTCTTCTTCTGGATTATCACCACAAGTTAAAAATTTTATAAATATTCCTTGAGCGTAAGCATCACCTTTATTGATAATATAATCCTTATCACCCTCATTTTGTAATGCCACCCACATATGACCCTCATTAGAAATATTATTATAGTAATCACTTTCAATTACTCCAACTTGATTGCACATCCGTACATTATACTTAAATCCCATACTACTTCTAACAACAATCATAAGCATTTCATCACTCAAAAACTTTGCCTTATATCCAGTAGGTATCTTCTTTATTTCACCAGGATGAATAATATAGTCTTCCATAGCCAAAAAGTCATAGCCGCAACTATTTTTACTGGCCCTTCTAGGAAGTTTATACTCATCATATACTTTTCCATCATTCCTAACATCTAAAGAAAATCTCTCAAAGCTAATCTTTTCAAAAAATCTATCCATCCATGACACCTCTCATAACATTTAGTATTGTACCAAATTTTATTTCAAAAATAAAGGTCTTTTCTAAAATTAATTTTTAAAAATCACTATTTGCACAGTGTGCTTATTTTTTTACGTTATAAAAATCTCTATAGCTTAATTTGGCCTCAATTTTAAGGGCTAAATTAAGAATTTCATCTACTTTTTCTA
>CAVJSY010000052.1:0-19682 GCA_963652285.1 Oribacterium sp. | reverse complement strand
ATCATATTGCCACCATAACAATAATACCATATGTAATCACAAAAGTAAATGTTTTACTCACGAATTAATTCACAAGAGTGCGATTTTTATTTTTTCAAAGATTTTGATACATACTTTGTATCATCAACTATTGCGCCTACTTCATTTAAAGTTTCAAATGAAACAAAAGGGCCAAAACCATTTTCTGCAAAAAACTCTTGCATTTTATATTGATATTCTTCATACTTATTAATATCTTTTGACATTAGAACAAGATAACCACCACACTTATCTTCTTCATATCTTTGAATTATTGTACCTTTTGGATCAATATGCTTCTTTAAACAAGATAAATAATTTTTTATATCCTTAGGTAATTTCTCATCTATTCCCCAAAATACATTACCCTTTTTATTACATAAATTAAATAATCCCAAATATGTTAAATCAGATTCTATAATATTACCAACATTATCAAACCAAAACACATCTTTAACTTTATTTTTACCTAAAAATTCATTACCTTTTTTGATAACATCATAATAATACCTCAAATCATAGATAACAATAAAACTCAATTCACTCTCTAAGTCCGTGCCACTTTGAATACATTTAATATTACAATTATTAAACAAATATTCATATAATTTTGAAATATTTTCATCATTATAAGATGCAAAACAAACATATGATATATTATTTTTTTCCACTCAAAATCCCCCTACTTTCAAATTATAAATTTATTTTACTCTTAATATATTCTTCAACTTCATCAATATCAAGTTTAATTTGTTCCATAGTATCTCTATCTCTTAAAGTAACAGTATGATTATTTAATGTTTCATCATCTACTGTAATACAATAAGGAGTACCACTTATATCACTTCTTCTATATCTTTTACCGATACTACCTGTTTCATCATAAGAGCACATAAAACTATGCTGTAATTTTCTGTATAATTCTTTAGCGTATTCACTATGATACTTCTTTACTAATGGAAGTACTGCAACTTTATAAGGTGCTAAAACCGGACTAAAATGCATAACTTCTCTAACTGTACCATCACCAAGTACTTCTTCATCATAACTATCACATAGTACTGCTAAAGTAAGTCTATCACAACCAACTGAAGATTCAACAACATATGGTACATATTTAGAATTATCTTCTGGATCTAAATACTCTTGTGAAACTGAAGAAAATTCTTGATGTCTAGATAAATCATAATTAGTTCTGTTATGAGTTCCCCATAATTCACCCCAACCCATTGGGAATAAGTATTCAATATCGCAGGCTTCTTTTGCATAATGTGCAAGTTTTTCATGATCTTTAAATCTTAATTTATCAGTATTTATTCCTAAATCTTTTAAAAAGTTCATTGCATATTCTTTATAGAATCTATAAAATCCAGAATCAGTACCTTCCTTACAAAATAATTGATGTTCCATTTGTTCAAATTCAATGGTTCTAAATGTAAAGTTACCAGGAGTAATTTCATTTCTAAATGCTTTACCAATTTGTCCAATACCAAAAGGAATTTTAGCTCTCATAGTTCTTTGAACATTTAAGAAATTAACAAATTCACCTTGAGCAGTCTCTGGTCTTAAATAAACTAATCCATTTTTATCATCTTTAATAACACCACGATGAGTTGCAAACATTAAGTTAAATTCTCTTATATCAGTAAAATCACATTTACCACACTTAGGACATTTAATATTATGCTCTTTTATGTAACTAACCATTTCCAAATCAGATAAAGTATCAGGATTAATATCATGAGTGTTTTCTTCAATCAACTTATCTGCTCTATATCTACTTTTGCAGCCCTTACAATCAATTAATGGATCAGAGAAACTAGTAGTATGTCCACTTGCTTCCCATACTCTAGGATGCATCAAAATATCAGCATCTATTTCATAACTATTATCATTTTCTTGAATAAATCTCTTTCTCCAAGCATCCTTAACATTATTCTTAAGTCTTGCTCCCAATGGACCATAATCCCAAGTATTAGCAAGTCCTCCATATATCTCACTACCTTGATAAATAAATCCATATTGCTTACATATAGCAACAATTTTTTCCATAGTTAATTTTTCCATATAATCATCCCTCCAATAAAAAGAGACCCATAAGTATTAAACATAAGGACGAGCATACACCCGCGGTTCCACCTTATTTATTCTTACGAATCTCTTTACAATACATAGCTCCACGGTTTCCATCCCGCATCATTGCTTCTTAACTATAACTAAATTTTATTATTTTTTAACCTATTTGTCAATAAGTTTAATTAAAATAATCTTTTAATTTTTTTGATGTTCTTAATTTTCTTAGGCTTTTTGCTTCTATTTGTCTTACTCTTTCACGAGTAATACCATATTTCTTTCCAACATCATCTAAAGTATGAGGTATACCATCTATAAAACCAAATCTTAACTTAAGTATTATAGCATCTCTTTCATTAAATTTATTTAATTCAGAAAGCAAAGATTCTCTTAAGTCTAAATTTTCACATTGCGTGTAAAAATCAGAATCGGGATCCTCAATAAAATCTGCTAATGTCGTATCCTTATCTTCACCTACAGGTGTTTGTAATGAAACAGTAGTATTGTTAATACTATAATTAATAGCAGTTTCAATGATTGATACAGGCATTTCTAATTCTTCTGCTATTTCATATATATTTGGTTCTCTTTGTAATTTATTTTCTAATACAATCTTAGCTCTTGTTATTTTACTAATAGTATCCACCATATGAACAGGTATTCTAATTAGTTTAGATTTATCTGCTATAGCCCTTGTAACAGATTGTCTTATCCACCAAGTTGCATATGTTGAAAACCTATTACCTTTATTAACATCATATTTTTCTACTGCTTTAATTAATCCAAAATTACCTTCACTTATTAAATCAGTAAATTCTAGACCTTTGCTTCCGTATCTTTTAGCAATTGATACAACTAATTTTAAGTTATGCTTAATCATTGAGTTAAATGCTTCTCTATATTCAGTAGCTCTTATTAATTGTTCTTTTAATTCTAAAGTAGATATTGTTCTTACTGAAGAAAACTCATTTGTTTTTAACTTAGTTATTAATTCTTTATATTTTTCAGTTTCATACTTATAGGCTAAAGAGTCTTCTCCGTTTTCATTTTTTGCTTTTCTAACAAGTAATAATAACTCATCTTTATCATCACTATTCTTACATTTACTAATAACATTATAAATCATATTAAAATCAAGTACTTTTATTACACCATTTATATTTACATCTTTTAAAATATATATAGGGTTTGGATTATCATCATTATCTCTTCCATCATATATAATTCTACATAGTCTATCTTCTTCTTCTTTTGAAAGAACTTCAGACTCTTCAGATAATTGTAATAGATATGCTTTAACAGAATCAACATAAGTATTAGTAACTCCTATTGTATTATTATAATAATCACTATTACTAATATTAGAAATTTCATCATTAGCAATATAATCTAAATAGGCTGCAAATTTTTTTTGATTATATGCATTATTAATATCAAAATTATCATCATCTAATAAAAGTTCTAAATATTCTAATACATTATTTTTACCAAATAGTTTAAACATTTCTTTTAAAGTATTAAAATCTATAATATCTTTACTTGCAATAAAATTTTTAATTTTTTCTTTCATAGTCTTTTTTCTCTCCTTAAAATAAGTGATTAATATTATATAACACTTTATAAAGAAAAGTCAACTTAGTATTAACAAAAAAGAGTAGAAATTATGTCTACTCTAAAATTTATACTTATTTATTTGAATTGTAATTAGATCCACTTATTTGATTTTGTGCTAATTTAACTAATCTTTTAGTGATTTCACCACCAACAGATCCATTAGCTCTAGCTGTAGCATCTGGTCCTAAATTAACACCAAATTCATTAGCTATTTCATATTTCATTCTTTCAATAGCTTGCTTTGCACCAGGAACTACCATTTTATTATTGTTTTGGCTAGTCATTACATTCACCTCCTACACTTATAGGTTGTGAATATTTGTAAATTTAATACATTAATTTATATGGTAATTTTTGTTAAAAATTAAATTCATCATTATTAGAATTTATATTTATTGTTTCCATACTGCTAACTGACCAATCAATCATTGATTGATAATCAAACATACTCTCATATAATAAAGCCTTTTCTAAACTTGGATTTATAACAGGATGTTTTGGTAAAAAGATAGTACAACAATCTTCATATGGTAATATAGAAATATCATATGTACCGATATGCTTACTTATTTCAATAATCTCCAACTTATCTAAACAAGCAACTGGTCTAATAACAGGATAATTAGTAACATTATTAATAACTCTCATACTAGTTAATGTTTGACTTGCTACTTGTCCAACACTTTCACCATTTATAAGAACTAGACATCCTCTTTTATCAATAACCTTTTCACTTATTCTATACATCATTCTTCTCATAATAGTTATCATATATTCAGGATTAATATTCTTATATATATTTTCTTGAATATTGGTAAAATTAATAATATGAAGTTTAATATTTGGTTGATATTCACTTAATTTCTCAACTAATTTTTTAACTTTGTTTTTAGCCATTTCTGAAGTATGTGGTGGAGATTCAAAATATAAACATTCTATCTTTATTCCCCTTTTCATAGCCATATATCCAGCAACTGGAGAATCTATTCCTCCAGATAACATCAATATTCCTTTACCAGCAACACCTACTGGATATCCGCCAGCGCCTTCAATTTCTTTAGAATAAATATAAGTATAATCATTTCTAATTTCTATTTTTAAAATATAATCAGGATTATGAACATCAACTTTAATATTATCTATATTTTTTAACAATAATCCCCCAATAATATTATTAAATTCCATACTTTTAATAGGAAAATTCTTATCACTTCTTTTAGTTTCAACTTTAAAAGTATTGAAAGAAAGTCCTTTTGCTATCTCTAATACATTATTTTTAATATTATCAATATTAGTATCTACCTGATAGCATACAACTATACTATGAATACCAAATATTTTTTTCAATATATTTAAAACATCATCAAAATAATTATCATCATTTACATAGATAAACATTCTAACTCTATTTTTAATAATTTTTACATCATAATTTTTTAACATTTCTCTAATGTTTTGATATAAAATATTAATAAATAAATTTCTATTAGCTTTTTTTGTAGTAAGTTCTCCATACTTAATCAAAATCATTTTTTTCACTTTTACATCACTCGTTTCCTAAATTATTATAAAAAAAAAGAAGTGATATGTCAATTACTAACGACATGCTCCATAAGAAAAGCCACTACAATCAGAAGAATAATCTAAACTTCCATTTTCATAAGTTAAACAACTACTACCATAATCTCCTACATCATCTTCATTTAAATAATTTTCTTCTATTAACTTTTCAATTGTAATTATACAATTATTAGAAATACTACCCTTATATTTAGATACATAAAGTTCTCCAGCACTTTCTATAATCTTTCGCATTGCAGTATCCTTTTTTTGATTACTTCTTTCTATTGAAGAAGATATATTTGGTATTGCAATAGCCATTAATATTACCAATATTACTACAACGGCTAAAAGTTCAACTAAAGTAAATCCTTTGTTATTTAATTTTTTCATTATTATTCCTCCTAATTATTGTGGTGGTGTACAAGTGCTTGAACACTTAATATACTCACTATTATTACAAATATCTGCATTAAAATTATCACTATCAATTTTTTTAGTATCACTATCATATATAAAACAATAGTCTATATAATCTTTTACTTCGTTCTTAACTAAATAACCAGCATCAACTAACTCAGACACACTCATAATACATTTTTTCTTATTACACCAATATAAATTAGTTATCCTATCAACATACGACTCAGAAGCATCAATAATAACTTCTTTCATTTTTGTTTCATTTTTTATCTTTCTTCTTTCTATTGAAGAAGATATATTTGGTATTGCAACCAACATAATAATTACTAAAATTACAACTACTGCTAAAAGTTCAACTAAAGTAAATCCTTTATTATTTAACTTTTTCATAATATCCCTATCCTTCTTATGAGATAATTATAACAAAATAATAATAAAAAAGAAAGACTTTAGTCTTACTTTTTAACAACTTCTAACTTAATACCAACAACATAATCATTAATTGAAATCTTGTTATCAATTTTATCTTCCCTATTAACATTAATAGCTAATGTTTCATCTTTAATAAAATCAATGTAATTAGATATATTTTTAGCATATTCATCATTAGAACTATAATAAATATTAATTCTATCCACTATATCATAACCATTATTTTTTCTTATTTGTTGTATTTTTGATACGGTTTCCCTAGCAAGTCCTTCACATATTAAATCATAAGTTAAATCAGTATTTAATATTATAGCTTTATCATCAGAAGTAACTACATCATATCCATCTTTAGAACTTATTCTAACATCTACTAAATTGGAAGTAACATCATACTCATTTCCATTTAATTTAATTTTTAAATTACCATTATTTAATTTACTAATATCGTCTGATGTTATATTGTTCAAATAATCTGCAAATGCTTTGATATCAGCTCCAAAGTATTTACCTGCTTCTCTATAATTAGGGCGATAACTAATATTCATATATTCACTCATATCATCAATATATTTTACTTCTTTAACATTTAATTCTTCTTTTATTAATCCTTCCATATCCCCAATAATATTTTTATATTTTGAATCTATAATAACATCTTGAATTGGTTGTCTTACTTTAATTTTAGCCTCATCTCTAGAATTTCTTCCCATTGATATAAAATCTATTACTAAATCCATTCTATTTTCTAACTCTTCATCTATATACTCGTAATTACATATAGGATAATCTGCTAAATGAACAGATTCTAAACCAGTTAAATTACGATAAATTTCTTCTGATAAAAATGGAGAAATAGGTGCAAGTAATTTAGAAAGTCCTACTAAAACTTCATAAGTAGTTAAATAAACAGATTTCTTACTAATATCTAAAGCACTACCCCAAAATCTTTTTCTATTCCTTCTAATATACCAATTAGATAAATCTTCACTTACAAACTCAGATAAATATTTAGTAACCTTATTTAAATCATATTCATTAAAACTATTAACAACATTTTTTATTAATCTATTATATTTTGATAATAACCATCTATCTATTTCATCTCTATCTTTAAAATCTACACTATATTCTCTAGGATCAACACCATCAGTATTAGCGTACATTACAAAGAAATTATAAGTATTCTTTAAAGGATTAAAGAATTTTGAATGTACTTCTGATAAACCTTTCATATCAAACTTTAACGGAGTCCAAACAGGAGACACATATAGTAAATAAAATCTAACAATGTCTGCCCCATATTTTTCTAGAGTAGAAAATGGTTCAATAACATTTCCTTTACTTTTACTCATTTTTTTACCTTCTGCATCTAACAATAAATCATTAACTAAAACATTTTTAAATGCTGATTGTCCACTAATAAAAGTAGAAATAACTAACAATACATAAAACCATCCTCTAGTTTGATCAATACCTTCTGATATAAAATCAGCAGGAAATTGATTCTTAAATAACTCTTTATTTTCAAATGGATAGTGATATTGAGCATAAGGCATGCTACCAGAATCAAACCATACATCTAAAACATCTTTAACTCTAGTCATAGGTTTACCACACTTAGAACACTTAATATGAATATTATCTACATATGGTCTGTGTAAATCAATTTCATCTCTATCTAATTTTTCAATTGATAACTCTATTAGTTCATCGATTGAGCCAATAGTATGAATATGGCCACATTCACAAGTCCAAACAGGTAGTGGTGCACCCCAATATCTATTTCTAGAAATACACCAATCAACTAAGTTTTCAAGCCAATTAGCAAATCTCTTTTCACCAACGAAATTTGGATACCAATTAACTTTTTTATTTGCTTCAATTATTTTATCTTTATAAGCAGTAGTCTTTATATACCAAGCAGGTTTAGCATAATACAATAATGGTGTTTTACATCTCCAACAGTGTGGATAATTATGCTTAATTTTTTCTTTTTTATATAACAAATTATTACCTGCCAAATATTTAATAATATCTATCTCTAATTCACTCTCATAAACTATTCTATCTTTCCATGGCCCTTCTTTGTACTTACCATCAGTTCCAACTGGATTAAGTACTGGTAAATCATATTTTTTAGCAACATTGCTATCATCAACACCAAATGCAGGAGCTATGTGAACAATACCTGTACCATCAGTCATTGTAACATAAGTATCACAAGTAATATAGAAAGCTTTCTTATCTACAGATAATTCAGGAATTAATTGTTCATATTCTAGATATTCCAAATCTTTTCCTTTATATGTTTCAATAATTTCATATTCTGATGTAAGTACTTTATCAGCAAGCATAGAAGCAACTATATAATTAACACCATCAGATTTTACCTTTATGTATTCTTCTTCAGGATTTACACAAAGTGCAACATTTGCAATTAAAGTCCAAGGGGTAGTAGTCCATACTAATACATAAGTATCACTATCCTTTAATTTAAATTTAACATACACAGTATTAACTGAAATTTCCTTATATTCTTGTGCAACTTCATTAGCAGATAACTCTGTACCACATCTAGTACAATAAGGTAAAACTTTATTAGTATGATATAATAATCCAGCATCTGCAAATTTCTTTAATATCCACCATTCACTTTCAATATAATCATTACTACAAGTAATATATGGATTTTTCGTATCAATAAATTGCCCCATCATATGTGTAAGTCTGCATACATCACTCACATTAGTATCAGTAGCCTTCTTACACTCTAAATTAAATTTATCAATACCAAAGTTCTCAATATCTAATTTAGAATGAAAGCCTAATTTTTTCTCAACATTAACCTCAATTGGAAGTCCATGTGTATCAAGTCCTATTTTTCTAAGAACTCTTTTACCATTCATTGTATAATACTTGCAAAAAGCATCTTTAATATTTTTTCCATATAAATGATGTAAACCTGGCATTGCATTAGCATATATTGGTCCATCATAAAACACAAAATTATCTTTTTCACTTCTAGTTTCAATACTTCTTTTTAATATATCAATAGAATCCCAATATTTTAAAATATCATTATCTACTTCATTTACACTTCTAGTATCTAACTCTTTAAATTTCTTCATTTTATCTTCCTCCTAAAATACAAAAAACACTTATATACTTTAAGGACGAGTATACCCGCGGTACCACCTTAATTCACATAAGTGCTCTTCATTTGATAACGGCATTAACCGGAACATTCCTAAATATCAGAATATCACATCCAGAGTGATTCATATTTAAACCTCATATTAGTTTCCACCAATCACTAACTCTCTATAAATCAATTTAAATACCGTCTCTTTCACTTGCTTTTAAATTCTTTATCATTATATGAAAAAAAAAGAAAAAAGTCAACCTTTTTCTAATATTTTTTATCCATATCATCAAGTAATTTTAATTGAGCCTCAGTTAAACTCTTAACTCTAGCCATATATACAGAAACATTCTTTTTTAACAACTCAGCATCTTGTTCAGTCTTTTGAGCATTTACTAAAGCCTCATGAACTATAGCAGTAGCATTATCCTTAGCCTCATTAACAATCAAAGTTGCCTCATCCTTAGCAACTTGCTTCATTCTATTAGCAGTTTCATTAGCCGCTATAATAGCCTGTGTCACTTGATATTCATAATTAGAACTAGAATTATCCTTACTCTTTTGAACCTCTTCCTTAAGTTTAGATAATTCACTCAAATAAGAAGCATTTTCACTATTAAGTTTTTCCAATCTTTTAATTACAACATCCACAAAATTATTAACTTCATCAATATCATAACCATTTGGAACAATACTAAATCGTTTCATGTTAACACTTCCCTACCACTCTAAATCAATATCATTTTTATTTTTTTTATTCTTTTCATCATCATCTGTTATAGCGCCTTCTACATTAACATTCTTTGGAGTACATAAAAATATTCCTCCACCAATCTTTTGTAAATCTCCACCTAAAGCATAAACAGTACCACTTAAAAAATCAACTATTCTTTTAGCTTGATCTGGAGTAACCCTCTTCATATTAACTACAACAGTATTCTTCTTCTTTAAATGATCGGCAATCTGCTGACTTTCAGAATAAGCACGTGGCTCTAAAAGTATCATCTTACCATTAGATGTAGTTGAATTTTCAGTAGTAGTCTCCTCTTCTTCCTCTAACTCATCATCGTCATCAGTATCAACAATCATTTTTTTTAACTTACTTAAAGCCATCTTTATCCTCTCCTCTATCATAAATATAATTAAATTTTATCATATATTCAAAAAAAATACAATTATTTTTCACCAATTAACAAAAAAAGAAAAAATAATTACTACTTTTTCTCTTTATGTCTGTCAAATATTATATCAGTTTTCAATATCAAAATTAAAACAATGATAAACAAAATAGAATATATTATAATACCTTGTTTAAAATCCCCAAGAACATATATTATAGATGCTATAGCAAATAAAGCATCGATTAGATATATTATTAACACTGTTTTTTTCTGAGAAAAATTCTTCTTTAAAAACTGATGATGTAAATGATTTTTATCTGGCATAGATATAGGCTTATGATTAACAATTCTCCTCAAAATTGCAAATAAAGTATCAAGTATAGGAATAGCAAGTAAAAATATTGGAACTATAAAAGAAGTAAATGTTACATTCTTATATCCCAAAAGAGAAATAACTGCTATCATATACCCCAAAAACATACTACCAGAATCTCCCATAAAAATAGAGGCAGGATTAAAATTATGAAATAAAAATCCTAAAGTACTACCTAACATTACAAAAGTTAAAATAGTATCAAGACCACTAGAATTTTTAAAAATAACCGAAATAATACCAATAGTAATAAAATATATTGATGCTATTCCACCAGCAAGTCCATCTAATCCATCAATTAAATTCATACAATTGATAACACCAAGTATAAAAAATATAGTAATTGGATAACTAAAAATTCCAAAATTCATATATAAACCAAAAGCACTAATATCTTTAAGTAAAATACCGCCATACAAAGGAATTATAGAAGCACCTACTAACTGCCCTAAAAATTTATATTTAGCAGGAATTGGCTTTATATCATCTATAATACCAGTAATAACAATCACAAAACTTCCAATTAATATAGAATTCATCTGTATAGATTCTTTACCAAAAAGCATATACCCAAGTAAAAAACCAAAGTAAATTCCCAAGCCACCTAATCTAGGTATTGGAACCTTATGAACCTTTCTAGCATTAGGCATATCTAAAGCCCCTACATGTATTGCTATAATCTTTATTACAGGAATAAACAATAAAACAAACAAACAAGTTATAACTATCATAAAAAATATTTGTAAATAATCCACAATTACACCTCTCTAACAACAATTCTACCACAATAAGTTAAAAATATCAATTTCCAATAACAACTTATTTTTTACTTCTTATAGTAATTAGATATTAAAACATCAGAACTATACTTCAACTTTCTTGATAAATAATCATTAAGTCCATCTACTTCATTGCCATCATAATAAGTATAATCATTAAATATAACATATTCTTCATTCGTATTTAAAGCATCGTATCCTGTATATAAATATTTACTATCAATTCCAAATAAATTGATAACAGTAGGTAAAATATTAATAGAACTAGTTATTGTATCTATTTGATTACTCCCAATTTCACTACTATAAATAAAAAATTTAGTTTTATTCAATTTTTCAGTTTCATCTTCTCCTATAACTATTCCATTAGGATGATCAGTAAATGCAACAATTATAGTATCATTAAGCAAGTTATCGTTTTCTAACTTCTCCAACAATAACTTAAACATATTATCTGTCTCCCTAGCAGCTGAAAATCCACATAAATATTCTTCATCAACAACATCAGGATATATATTCTTTATATCATCTAAATTAGTAGTACACTCAATTTTATCATAAGTATATGGGGAATGAGGAGAATAAGTTATAATAAAGCTCATAAATTTATCATTTTTTCGCACTATTTTATCATAGCCATTTTTTATGATGTAACTATCCAAATCCAAATATTCATCAAATATTCCCATATCTAAATAACTATGATATTTACTATAACCAAGACTTAAATGCATATTTTCTCTATTATAAATATATCCACTAGATCTATGAAATGAATTAGTTATATACCCTTCTTTTTTAAATAAATTAGCAATTGAATATGGATAACTATTATCAACATAAGCATAATTTGGAGACAATTTATTTATACTAGGATACATTCCAGTATTAGATACAAATTCGGTATTTGCAGTTGCACCAGTTACATACGCTGGAGAATAATGATTATTAAAATTAAATCCATGTTGCATCATATTGTATAACGTTGGAGTAGTTTCTTCATTCACCATCCAATCATCCATACTCTCCATCATAACAAATATTAAATTTTTATCCTTAAAAATGCCATTATAATTGTTACCTTTAGAAGTATCTTTATTTTCTGAAATATATTCTGATACATATTCTTTTGCTTTTATTGAATCGTCTTTTTGAAAAAAACTATGATAAAAATCATTTATAAAATATTCATACGTACCACAAAGTCTCAATAAATTTTCTGGTACTATCCAACTTTTATAATAGTTAGAAAGATTACTTTTTACTTCTCTTGAATCCCAACCATCACTAGCACTATCTAATTTTACATTAATAAATACAATTCTGCATACCACTATAACTAAAATCAATGGTATTACTACAAATGACTGCTTAGATTTTACTTGATAAAATTTCTTTGTTCGTGTTTTAAATATCAATAATATAATATCAATTGAAGTCAGAATAAACAAAATTAGTCTTAAATTAATAAACTTAAAAACTGAATTCAAAAAAGAAAGGCCCTCCCCTGAAAGAAATAAATCTTTCCAAGAAAATACAGAATGAAAATACGAACTTATAAAATAATTTATGATAGATATAACTAACAATAGTACATTAATAACACAAGAAACTATTTTTCTTGGTTTTGGATTAAGCACATACAAAATTATAAAATATAACAATACCCACAATACATTAAATATAATTGCAGTTTTTACCAAATACCCACTAATACTTAAACTTCTAGTTACTAAATATTGATTAAAAAAATCAATAAATATTAAATATATTCCCTCATAAATAAAGAACAATATTGTTTTAAAATACTTACTTTTGATAATTCTACTCATCATAACTCCCCATTTCACATAATTAATATTTATTATTTACCATACTTATCAATTATGGCATCTACTATTCTTACACTAGCTCTACCATCTCCATACGGATTAGATGCCTTGCTCATTTTCTCATATTCAAACTTGTTATCAAGTAATTTCTTTGTTTCATTATAAATAGTATCTTCATCAGTACCAACTAATTTTAACGTACCTGCACTAATTCCTTCAGGCCTTTCAGTAGTATTTCTAAGAACTAAAACTGGTTTTCCTAAAGATGGTGCCTCCTCTTGAATTCCACCAGAATCACTCAATATAATATAACTTTTATTTTGAAAGTTATGAAAATCAATTACTTCTAATGGTTCAATTAATTTTATTTTATTCATATCACCAAAAACTTCCCTAGCGACTTCTCTTACTTTAGGATTTTTGTGAATAGGATATACAACTCTAACATCATCATATTCATCCACAATTCTTTTTATTGCTTTAAAAATATGTCTCATAGGCTCTCCTAAATTTTCACGACGATGTGCTGTTAATAATAACATTCTATTATCACCAACCCAATCTAAAATAGGATTATTATAATCTTTTTTTACAGTTGTACTCATTGCATCAATGGCAGTATTACCTGTAACATATATTTTTTCATCAGCAATACCTTCATAAATTAAATTATTTTTACTAACAGAAGTTGGAGCAAAATACATATCAGTCATTCTATCAACCATTTGTCTATTCATTTCTTCTGGAAATGGTGAATATTTATCCCATGTTCTAAGCCCTGCCTCAACATGTCCTATATCTACTTGATTATAAAAAGCCGCTAACGCACCCGCAAAAGTCGTTGTTGTATCACCATGAACTAATATAATATTAGGCTTTTCTTTTTGTATTATTTCTTCAAGTCCTAATAATACTCTAGATGTTATCTCAGATAGTGTTTGTCCCTGTTTCATTATATTTAAATCATAATCAGGTTTAATATCAAATACAGTTAAAACTTGATCCAACATCTCTCTATGTTGTGCAGTAACACAAACAATACTTTCTACTTCATCTCTTTTTTCTAATTCTTTAACCAAAGGTGCCATCTTAATAGCCTCTGGTCTTGTACCAAATACAGTCATTACTTTAATCATTATTCATCTCTCCTCCTCTAAAACATTTAAAGTTTTATATAAATTATTCATTTTTTTCACGAACAAAACAAGGTAAAATTAAGCAAAATGGCAAACAAGTAAATAATCCATAAACATATCTTAATTCACAAAATACAGGAGTAGCAACCATTATTGAAAGCCACAATCCAAATAAAGGAACAAAACACAACAAATATTTATATTTTTTCATATAACATAACATAAATGACGAAATACATATTAATAAAAATGGTAACGCAACACTCCACAATATATCACATAAAGGTAAATTACGAGAAATAGTTAAATCAATAATTGAATTATACCAAGACGGTGTTAATGGTTTAGTATCAACCTTTTCTTCATCAAATATATGTGTGCTTTCACCAGCAGTAGCCCAATAAATAACATCTGGATACCAATATCCCAAAGTTTGTAAAAAATAAGCTTCAACATAAACATTAGGATATTTTATAAAATTATTAAACCAAACTTTAAAAAAACTAGTTTTATCTTCACTAAGCACATCATTACTAGTAATATTTTTAATAGGATCACTAATAACAGGATTATATATTTCATCAATTGAATCATAATTACTAAATAATTTGATTAAGTATTTAGTATCTTCATTTGAAATATCTCTATCACTTGCAACAACCCTAGATATTTGTTGTAAAGGAATGGAATAAGCCTCTACAGAAGTAGTTTTTTTTATATTAAAATGATCAAAAACTGGACCCTTTATAACAAAATAAAATATTAAAATTGAAAAACATAAAGATGAAATAAATATCCTATTATTCTTTAATACACCAATAAGAAAAGGAACCATAAATAAATATATGTATATACCATTATTTCTAAAGAAAAGTAAAACAATTATACCAACTATAAAAAGAAATACATACCTTTTAGAAATTTTTTTAGTATTATTCAAAAATTCTATTAATGAAATAAAAATTATTACAAAAGAACCTCCAAATAATATATCTCTCCATAAAGTAATACTATAGTGAGCATGCAAAGGATGTAAGGCAAAAAATAGTACCAAAAACAAACAAATTTTCTTATTTAACCCTTTTTTATAAAAATAGTAAACACCATATGAAAATATAAGTGCTAATAATGACATTTGTACAAAAGTTGTAAACCCAACAGCCAAAGTTAAATCTCCAAAAAGAAACTTACCTAAATGAAAAAATATACCAACAAACCAAGTATGAACAAATGGATGAAAATCACTTAATATAAAATTATTTGCATAATGCAAAACATAATAAGAATCAGGGGTCATAATAGCAGGAAAAAATCTTACAAAATAAAGTAAATAACCTACTAAAATTATTAAAAAATATCTAAAAAAAACTTTTTGGGAACTATCTCTACTATCTTCAAATATTTCTACTTTATTCAAATTGCTAAAAAGAATTTTAAATAAATAATTAAAGAATATAATCAATCCAAAATAGCAAATAACAAAATACAAAATATTTTTTAAAGTAAAAATATTAACAGCAGGTTCATATATGTATGAACTAACAACACTGCCTATAGACAACGGTAAAGATATAAAAATGCTAGTTGCAAAAGCAAAAGTCTTACTTCTCTTAGAACAATTATAGTCAAACCTACAATAAAAATAATAAATTGCAATAAACAAAATAAACAATAAAATATTATAAGATCTATCACTAAAAATAATCTTGCTATAAATTAAAAAACTTAAAAACGTAAGAAATGCAAATAATAGTTTCTTTAAATTAAACTTCATAATTAATTCCTCCAAGTAATCATAATAACCCCAACCAATACAATAAATATCCCTATTCCTTGCATTGGCGATATCTTTTCCTTTAATAATAGACAAGACTCCAAAATTACCAATGTATTAACAAGAGCAACAGACAAAGGCATAGCAAAAGTTAAATTCATATTGCTAACTATATAAAGCCACAAAAGAAAACTGCAGCCATAACACATAATTCCAAAGATAGTTTTCCAAGAAAAATTAAAGGAAAAACTAAATAACTTTAAATGCATAGTAGCGTCGCCAGAACCCAACTTAAACAAAACAAGTCCAGAAGATGCAAGTAACACATATAAAGCAAATAAACCTACTAAAATCATTCTATTTCTCCTTTCCATTTTTATTCACTCCCTCTTTTAATAAAGATACTTCCTGAATAAGCAATTTAATCTTTTCATTTTGAATCGAAATGCTAGTAGTTAAAATAAATATAATATAAAATAAGAAAAAGAACCCAATTAAAAATATCATATTAGAAGCAACCTCAAATCCAAAAAATTCAGAAGCTTTAAATAAAATCGAAGGGAATATAACAACAATAGTCATTAAAATTAACAGAAAAATCCAAAAACTACCATATTTCATAGATAATTTTTTCTTTTTAATTGTTCTAACAATAAGAAAAAGTTGAAACAATAGCAAACAAATCAAAAATAATTTTAAAGTCAAATCCATTTTAACTATCACCTCCAACAATACTAGTTATAATAATTGAAATTGAAACACTAAACATATAATAAACACTTTTAAATGGTTTGATTGAAGACGTTCCAAATCTTCTTTCATGCATTTCGACAGGTATTTCTTTAACAGAATATCCACGCCTAATCAAATTAACAGTACTTTCAGGTTCTGGATATTCAACAGGATACTGAATAGAGAATAATTTTATAATTTCTTTATTGCAAGCTCTAAAACCACTTGTAACATCATATATTTTTTTATGAATACAAATCCATATCAAAAAAGATAAAAGTTTTATACCTAATCTCCTAATACCAGTAGACTTAAATTTACTCAAATTACCAACAAATCTAGAACCAATAACAAAATCATTACCATCAACAATTTCATCAACTAAAGAATCAATATAATTTTCATCATGTTGTCCATCACCATCAAATTGAATAGCAACATCATAATTATTTTCATAAGCATATTTATAACCAGTTTGTACTGCACCACCAATACCCAAATTTCGAATAAGGGAAACAACGTTATAATTATTTTTTTTACAAACTTCCAATGTTTTATCACTACTACCATCGTTAATAACAATATAATCAATAATATATTTAGATTTTTTTTGATATTTTTTGATTTTTTCAACAGTATTTTTTATATTTAATTCTTCATTATATGCAGGAATTATTATTAAAACTCTCACATTATCACTTCCTTCTAATTCTTTTGTTTATAATCGCAAATAAATAACTTCAACATCAAGCCAAAAGAATAATATACTTTCCAGAAAAAAATAAATTTTTCAAATTAACTTTCTTTTTTTATTTTCCTAACTTTAAACAAAAACTTTACATTACTATCATAAAATCTTTTTATTCTTTTTGGTTCTTTTAAAATTCTATATAACCACTCTAAATTCAACTTAATAAATAACTTAGGTGCCCTTTTTTTATGTCCACTCATAACATCAAAAGAACCTCCTACCCCAATAAATATCCCTTTATTAAACTTATCTAAATATTTATAAATGAGTTTCTCTTGAGCTGGAATTCCTAAAGCCACCATAACAATATCAGGTTTATTTTTTATAATATCTTTAAAAACTTTATCTTTATCTTTAACATAACCATCCACAGCACCAATAATTTTTATATTAGGATATTTACTAGCAATCATAACCTTCATATCTTCAATAACTTCTGGTTTAGCACCTAACAAATATATTGATTTATTTAACTCATTAGCATATTCAAGTAATTTATTAGCAATATCAATTCCAGTAATTCTTTCTTTAATATCATATCCAATCATTCTTGCAGATTTAACAATCCCAATACCATCAGGAACGATAACAGTACCTTCATCTTCTAATATTTTTTTAATTTCTTTATCACTTTCAGATTTCATAAATGTTTCAGGATTAGCAGTAACAATAAATTTTTTCTCGTTTTTTAAAATCCAACCTTTTAATTCAGTAAAAAAAGACTCCTCACCATCATTATACAATTTATCAAAAAACTCTTTCATACATCCTCCTATATAACTAAAATAATTATATCAAAAAAACAAAAAAAAAGAAAGAATATTAACTATTAATATCACTTTCTCAAAAATTTACATTAGCATTTGCTTCCAAATTTTTAATATTTCATCTTTATAAAACTGTTTAGATTTTTTTACAGCACCAATACCAAGTTGTTTTCTTTTTTCAGAATTATTTATAACATAATTAATTTTAGCAATATAATTATTAAAATCTCTATTTTTTACAACATACCCATTAACATCATTATCAATAATATCATTAACACCACTCTCAGTTTCATACGCTATACAAGGTATACCATAACTCATAGCCTCTAATAATACCATTGGTAATCCCTCAGTAATAGAAGCCATTAAATATAAATCGGATTTTAATAAATATTTTTCAATATCTTTCTTACCCAAAAAGCCAGTAAAAATAACTCTATTACTAATTTTTAATTCATTAGACAAATTTAATAAATTATTGTATTCACTACCATCACCTATCATAATAAGTTTATAATCAGAATTATCTAACTTAGCAAAAGCCCTTAGAATATCATCATTTTTCTTTCCAACATCAAATCTACTAACAGTTACAATATTTTTATTATTTAAAGTGCTTTTAGCTTTAGGTAAATCGTATAACATATTAGGAAGCAATATAACCTTAGTCTTTTTATTACTTTTTAAAAACATTTCATAATCTCTTTTTAAAGTGTTAGTTAAAGCGCATAAATAATCTATACCATAATAACAATTTTTAATTTTATTAATATATTTCTTATCATTATTATGATAATGATGTTCCTGAGCTATTTTTAAAGTATCAAACTTACCATATTTACTAAGTAAAACATTAAATTCTACCCTAGTAGAAACAATAACGTCACTCTTAGAACACAAAATATATTTAATAACAAGAACTCTTTTCTTTATTAATATACTACTAGCCTTAATTCCTTCTTTTAATATTTTAAAAAGATTTTTATTTTTTACAGCATCCTTAAAGAGATCTCTGTTAGGTTCACCTTCATATAAATATTTAATTTTAACCTTAGAACTTAATTTACTTTCTTGATTATTATTTAAATGATAAAAAGATACAATTCTAACATCATATTTTTTTTCAACTAAAGCATTAGCACTATTGATAGT
>CAVJSY010000051.1:868-2473 GCA_963652285.1 Oribacterium sp. | reverse complement strand
CATTATCTATTATATCAAAAATTAATTGCAATTTCTATATATTTAATATATAATAAAATTATATTAGGGAAGTGAGTTTATGAAATTAGGAAATAAAGGGTTTGCTATAACAGGAATTTTATATACAATATTTATATTATTTTTAATGATATTATTATCTGTTTTAGGAGGACTTAATACTAAAAGACAATTTTTAGAAAAAAATATAGAAGACATCAATAGTGATATAGAAGCAAAATGTTATTCGTTAGATAATAAGCTTGCCACAGAATATGGAACTACTAATTACAATGGAAAATACACATTTAAGATAGATAATACAACCTATACAACCTATATACCAAAAGCAAGAGAATTAACAAATGATTATTTAAAAAGTTTAGACTATTTAGAAACTGATACAGCTCCTTCAGATTTCAGTAATGCATATATCACAGAAATATGTGATCCTTATCCTTATTAAAGTGCATCAAATGCTCTTTTTTCTTGTAAAATAAATAATTATAAGGTATAATTTAACTAGTAGTAAGGGTGATTACAATGTATTTAAAACAAATAAAAATATACGGATTTAAATCTTTTGCAGATAAAATAGAAATAGATTTATGCCCTAACATAAATGGTATAGTAGGACCTAATGGCAGCGGTAAATCAAATATAATAGATGCAGTAAGATGGGTTTTAGGAGAACAATCTATTAAGTCATTAAGAGGAGAAAATTCCCAAGATATAATATTTTCAGGATCAAAAAGCAGAAAACCATTGAATAATGCTTATGTATCACTAGTATTTGATAATACTGACAAATCTTTACCAATAGATTATAACGAAGTATCAGTAAAAAGAGTAATGTATCGTACCGGTGAAACAGAATATTTCTTAAATAATGAAAGATGTAGACTAAAAGATATAAATGATCTATTAACAGACTCAGGCGCTAGCAAAGAAAGCTTTAATATTATATCCCAAGGAAAAATAGATGAAATATTAAGAGCAAAACCAACCGAAAGAAGAAGCATAATAGAAAGTGCCGCTGGAGTTATAAAATATAAAAGAAGAAAAGAAGAAGCAATAAAAAAACTAGATAGAACTAACCAAAATATTAACAGAGTAAATGATATAATAAGTGAATTAGAAACTAATCTTGGACCCTTAGAAGAACAAAGTAAAACTGCCCTAAAATATTTAGAAGTTCAAAAATCCCTAAAAAACATAGAAATATCTCTAATTACCCACGATGTAGAAGATTATACATATCAAGTAAAAGAAGATACTATAGCCTTAGATAAATTAAATGATGAATTAGCAAGCCTTTCCTCTAACAGTGCTTCTTATGATATAGAATTATTAAAAGAGAAAAACGCTCTTAAAGAAATAGAAGAGCGTATTAATGAAAATCAAAATAAATTAATTACTATAACTAAAAAGATAGAAAATATTGATGCAGACATAAGAGTATTAAAAGAAAGAAAAAAATATACTGAAAGTGCAAATAACATAAAAGATAATATTTTAGCTCTTAAAGATAAAGAATTAAATTATCAAAACTTATATAATCAAACTAAAAATAATTTAGAATTAGAAAGTACTAAATTTGATAATAAA
>CAVJSY010000051.1:0-858 GCA_963652285.1 Oribacterium sp. | reverse complement strand
CAAATATCATCTCTATCTACTAAAATAAATAAAAATAAATTAGCATTAAAAGAATTAGAAACAACCCTTAATAAAAATAATAGAGAAATTACTAATATTAAATATAGAATAGAATATTTAGAAAATAGTATAAATAATAATACCAGTATGCCAAATAGTATTAAAAGTATATTAAATAACCCAAGATTTACCTTCGTTCATAACACTATTGGAAATCTAATAGAAGTAGAAGATAAATATTCTCTAGCCTTATCTATTGCCTTAGGAGGCGCTGCTAATTATTTAGTAGTAAATACCAGTAATGATGCTAAAGAGTTAGTTAATTACTTAAAAAATAATAATTTAGGAAGAGCAACTTTCTTTCCTTTAGAAGTAATAAAACCTAGATATATAGATAGTAATACTATAGATATAATAAAAGAAAGTGATTTATTTATAAATACATTAGATAAATTAATAACTTATGATAATAAATATGAAAATATCATAAAAAATCAACTAGGTAATGTAATAGTAGTAAATAATATAGAAGATGCTAATATCATAAGTAAAAAAATAAATCATAAATATAAAGTAGTAACATTAGATGGTCAAGTAGTAAATGTAGGAGGATCCGTAACAGGAGGCAGTAACAGTAAATCTAATAATATTATTAAAGAAAAATATGAATTAGATGAAAATAAAAAGAAACTAGAAACAATTAACAATAAAAACATTGAAATAAATAAACAAATTAAAGACTTAGAAACAGAAATATCTACATACGTTGAAAATATTTATCAATATAAAATGGAACTAAAAGAAATAGAATTTACTAAAAATAAAGTTAGTAGTTCCTTAGAAGAAATAAATAAAAAC
>CAVJSY010000050.1:0-6102 GCA_963652285.1 Oribacterium sp. | reverse complement strand
CTCCTAGATACTATTAATAAATATTTTTTATCATAATCCTTATAATTTTGATTATTACTACAAGTTTGTAATATAAGCACCTCATCATCATTTTCTACATCTACACCAGTATCATATAATGAATTATTCTTTAATTTTAATATATGATTATACCAGTCTGTAGTACTATTAAATTTTAAATTCATATAAGACCAATCACTAGTTTCTACATATACAGAAAATATAGCATATGTCCTAACATCATTTTCTAATGTTAAAGTTATATATTTATGATTATCATAATAACTTTTATCATAATACTTTTCTAAATTACTAAAAGGTGTCTTAATTCTCGAAGAATTATGACCGAATATCAATATTTTCTTCGAAGTATCAAAGTCTATTCTATAATCTGCAAAAACCTCACCATACTGATCATATTCCTTATAACCATTATGATTTAAATAGTAAGAATTATTACTACTCTGAAAAACAACTTCATCTATATTGGTATCAGATATAGATATATTTCCTACTACATCATTATTATTATAAGCCTTCCTAATTTTATCAATTTCAGTAATTTCTATCTCATTTAACTCCACATTATTTACTAACGCTACCTTCTCTATCTTTGGTTCTTCTTTATATGTAAAATAATTATCAACATATAAAAAAACTAAAAAACTTAATGATATCGTTACAAATAATAGATAAACCAAACGCTTAGTTGCCTTTTTATTCATACCAATTCCCCCTAACTAAATTACTTAGTTAATCTCAACGTTTTGTCATAAATTTAAAAATTAGTATATACAAAACTAATAGCTATGTATTGTAATTATATACTCTAATAACAATATGTGATATTTTACCCCTTTTTATTCAAAAACCATCATTTATCAATTATTTAATTACTCTTCTAATAATTAAAAGTAACATTAATAATATTGGTGATAATAAACTATTACTAGAATTAACCCCAGTTTGTGGTGGTAATTCCTCAATATCTCCACCTTTATATAATATAGCAGTTACATGATTATCTTCTTTTTCACTTACTATCATATCTTCATCATTATTTGTTATTATTAAACTAGACTTAACTATATTCTCTACCTCTACTACAGACTTATCTATATTCAAATAATATAATTTCAAATTCTTATCTATATCAATAGTTAAAATTCCATTCTCATAAGTATTTACATCATAAATATTAATAATCCAAACTATTCTCTTCACTACTTCATCATATCTAGTAGTTATATCACATTTATAATTATGATTTAATATTATATTAGAAATATCAATATCAGACATATCCTCTAATATAGAATATTGCAAAATATCAGCAATCACAATAGTTACATCTCCAGAATACTCTGACACTGTAGCACTATATTTGATATTATAATCAAATGCATCAGTATTACTTGCTACTGTATCACTACCAGATTTATCAATATTATCCTCTAATTTAGCCCACTTAGCATATATAGTTATCTCACTCATAGCACTACTAATATCATTCTTATCTCTTAATATCTTAGTAGATTCATCAAAAGGATTTACAAGTAATTTATATAAATTATTAAAATCCCCATTCTTAGCATATCCAGAAGCAAGTTCTGCATCCTCTGCATTAGGATAAAACCAACCTAAGAATATATAACCATTTCTTATAGCCTTAGGCATAATCTTCTCAGCTAAATTTAAACTATTTCCAATTATTGTTATATCAGAAGTATATCTATCATTCTCACCATTATTTTCTTGATTAGTAATACTACTTCCCATTATTAAACTACCAGCAGTTGAATTACCATAATCAATATACCCCTCTGTAGAGTCATAATTTACTATTGATACTGGAGTCCAAACATAAGCATTATCTTTTTCATCCTCATTTAAATCTTCATTTTCTTTATTGTATCTAAATTTATATTGATATTCAGTACCATTATTTGGATCATAATAAATTATTATATTAATATCCCCATTAACTTCCTTATTTATCTCTTTATTTAGATTAAATCTTACTAACTTAGTACCTTCATTATTTATAGGTCCTGAATATATCTCTGAATCTAACTTCTTTGTATTCCAAGTATCATCATAACTATATTTACCACTCATTTTTATAATATCAGCCTGCAATGAACCACTTATAACTCTTAAAGTATGAACCATTTGATTAGATCTTGAATCAAATTTTTCACCTTCAAAAATAGCAACTGTTGTACCATTAATTATAAAATCATCTAAAATTACAAGACCAGATGTACTATCTGTTTGACTATAAAATCCCAAAGCATATCCCTTTTCAATTAGATTTAATACACAATTATCTATATATGTATTACTTAAAGCAGATATACCAGAAACCCAACTAGCACTAGTTGTACTTTCTAAATCCTGACCTAATCCATTATTTGTAGTATTTATAGTAGAGTCTTTTATTATTGCTTGATATGTATCCTCTACCCCTCTAAATACTATACCAGTTGCTCTATTACCAACAGCATTTAAAATTGAATTATTCTCTATTTTAGTAGTAGTTTTGCCAGTATTAGCATCCGGATAAAAATATATTCCTATATTACCATTTCCATTTGCATTAATTTTAGTATTAGATATAAACGAAGTACCATAACTAAATAAACCATATCCTCTTTCTACTGAAGCATCAATATTACCAGATTCATCCTTTTTTCCATTATTATTTAAATTTACAATAGAATCTTTCCATTCTAAATTACTAGCTACCCATATACCAGAAAATGTCATAGCATCGTTAGCATTTACTATTGAATTTGTTATATAAGATTCATAAACATACATATTAGATGCAGATTTATTAACATATTCCCAAGGAGCATGACCATTAGCATTTACATCTACTACTGAATCAGTTATATAGTGTATATGTCCATTAATTCCCCAACTCCCATTATTATTCATTTGGATTTTAGCATTACCATTAGCATCCGCTTTAGTATTCTTAATAATTAATACATTGTTGCCATTAATTACATCGTTATTGCATATTGCATCTACAGCATTATTATTAATCTCTACTCTATTAACGTTATCCATAGTTATTACTGATGACACTGCACCATCAGTTCCCATATGAATTCCGCTACCACCATTCCAATTATCATCACGATTATTATTAAGGTAAAGCGAAGATGATATAACATTTATAACAGCATGTAATTTTGCTTTTTCTAATGTTTCACCTTTAGCGGCATAAGGTCCAGAAAATTCTATTCCTGAATGAATATTATCACTACTAATCAAAGTAGAATTATTTAGTACATTAATAGTACTAGTTCCTTCACCTGATAAATAAATACCATTACCACTTGCAACAGTACCACAATTAACAGATCCAGTAATACTTAAAATACCACCAATCAAATTAATTGTATTATTACCTAATTTACCAGATATACCTCTACCATAACCAGAGATATAAAATCCACTATTATTATCTGAGCTAAATGATATTTCTACCCCAGCATTCAAAGTGATTGCATTATTATCATTAATAACTCCAGTATTGTTTTCATTCTTTATCAAAGTAGATTCATCTCTTACAAATTCTACCTTACCACTAGCTATCAAAGTCTTATTACTTGATAATACTAAAGAAATATTTTGATAAGTACCTTCCTTAAAAGTTATAATATCATTTTCAGATATTACATTTTGTATTTCTTCATTAGTCATATCATTACTAACTTCTACAGCAGCATTTATATTTTGGGGAGAAATAAACGCTAGTAAAAGCAATAATGAAATTACTAAGAAATTTTTCTTTCGCATAAAAAACCTCCTATTTATGTTATGCTAATGAAAGAATAATGTATATTCCCTCGTTAGTTGGTTCTATATGCTAATATAAAAATCAATTTTTGTCAATAAAAACATGCGAATTTTTAAAAAGTAATAATATTAAACTATCAAAATTTAAAAAACTATTTTTTTAGGCAATACAACATTATATCTAATAGATGTTAAATGCTTTACAATGTATTGACAACTAATAAAAAAATAAGGTTTACACTGATAAATGTATACCTTATTGTAAAGTTAAAATGGTAATTTAAAGTTTCCATTTCCCATCATTTTCATCATTTTCTTCATTTCTTCAAATTGATTTAATAATTGATTTACCTCTGTTACCGTAGTTCCAGATCCCTTAGCAATTCTTTGTTTCCTTGACGCTTTTAATATAGAAGGATTCTGTCTTTCTTCCTTTGTCATAGAAAGTACTATTGCTTCTGTATGAGCCATCTTCTTAGGATCAATCTTAACATTATTTAATCCCATCTTTTTAGCACCTGGTAACAACTTTACTAAATTTTCTAGTGGTCCTAACTTTTTTATTTGCTTTAATTGCTTTAAGAAATCTTCTAAATCAAAATTACCTTTTGTCATTTTTTTAACTAAATCTTCAGCATCTTTCTCATCAATTTCAGCAGATACTTTATCCACTATACTTAAAATATCCCCCATTCCTAATATCCTAGATGCCATTCTATCTGGATAAAATTCTGATAATCCATCCATCTTTTCACTAACACCAATAAACTTTATTGGAACATTTGTTAAATGTCTTACAGAAAGTGCTACACCACCTCTTGTATCACCATCCATCTTTGTTAAAATTACTCCAGTTAAATTTAATTTATCATTAAAACCATTTATTACATTTATTGCATCTTGTCCCATCATTGCATCTATAACTAAAATTGTTTCATCAGGTTTAGCAAAGTTTTCAATCTCAACTAATTCTTCCATTAATTTTTCATCAATTTGTAATCTACCTGCAGTATCTATCAAAATATAATTAAAATTATTTTCTTTAGCATACTCTAAAGCATTTTTTACTATCTCTAATGGTTCCTTCTTACCTTCTTCATATACTTCAATATTTAATTCTTTTCCTAACTGTTTTAATTGATCTATAGCAGCAGGTCTATATACATCACACGCTACCAAAAGAGGTTTTTTCTTATAATTCTTTCTCAAATAATTAGCAAGTTTACCAATAGTAGTAGTTTTACCAGAACCTTGTAGACCCACTAACATTGTTATAGTAGGATACTTATCAGTAACTAATTCTTCTTTCTCTCCACCTAGCAACTCAGTCAATTCATCTCTAACTATTTTTACAAATTCCTCACCAGGAGATAATTTACTATTTACATCAGTACCTAATGCCTTTTCCTTTACTTTATTAGTAAACTCTTTTACAACTTTATAGTTTACATCAGCCTCTAATAAAGAAAGCCTTATCTCTCTCATCATTTCATTTATATTATCCTCTGTTATCTTTCCATAACCTTTTATTTTATGCATTACATTTTGTAATCTATCACTTAAATTTTCAAACATTTTAATCACCTAACAATAATTATACTATAAAAAAATATTTTTTTTAATAAATTAACTAAAAAAGGTTGATTTTTTTTCTTTTTTTTCATATAATTAAAATGTACCAAAAACGCAAGTGTGGTTCAACGACTAGAATTCGACCTTGCCAAGGTTGAGACGAGGGTTTGACTCCCTTCACTTGCTCCATAAAAAAATATAACGCCAAGTTACTGGCGTTTTTTTATGGAGCAATTTGAAGGGAACCCTCGTCTCAACTGAAAAATCAACATATTTAAATGAAGAAAAAAACGATAGTTTAAATTATTAAGATTATATTTTTTATGTAACAATTTTAAGAAACTTCATCTCTGATCGAAAAGTATATAGAATTCTATATATAATATTTAAAAGGTAATCATGAAATTATAAATCTAAGTAGATTACCTGGTTTAGTTTTAAAAATGGAAAAAAGGAATTATGAATGTTGGTTATATGTTTAGAGATAATTAGTCTTGATATGACAATTAATATTAATGTAATGATAACAATATATTACAAACAATTCCTAACAATAAGGATAAATACACTTTATTGATAATAAATTGCTAAAAAATGATAAAATTATACTGAGGTGTATTTATGTTAAAGGATATAACAATAAGTTGTGAATATGTATCATCTAAGTGAACCTCACACGATTTAAAATCGCATGCTTCTAATATCACTATTAGAATT
>CAVJSY010000049.1:0-7232 GCA_963652285.1 Oribacterium sp. | reverse complement strand
TACTTTTTGTATAAGTTTAACCGCTTAGCCCTATCACATCTATAGCGGATCCATACCTAAAAATTATTATTACTTTTTACTAGTAATTATGATATAATTATCTTATTAAAGGAGTAGATATTATGAGAAACTTATATGATTTAACCCAAAAGGAATTAGAAGATTACTTTTTAAGTATAAACGATAAAAAATTTAGAGCAGTTCAAGTATATGAATTTTTATATAAAAAAAGAGTAAAAAGTATAGATGATATGAAAAATATAGGAAAAAATACAATAAAGAACTTAAAAGAAAATTTTACAATGGATAGAATAAAACTATTAGTAAAACAAGAAGACAAAGATGTAAAGAAGTATCTATTTGAATTATTGGATGGTAACCTAATAGAATCAGTTTTAATGTATCATGATTATGGAATCAGTATCTGTGTATCATCCCAAGTAGGATGTAATATGGGCTGCAAATTTTGTGAATCAGGAAGATTAAAGAAAGTAAGAAATTTACAAGCCTATGAAATAGTAGAGCAAATTCTAATGATAGAAGAAGATATAAAAGAAAGAATATCTCATGTAGTAGTTATGGGAATTGGAGAACCATTTGATAACTATGATAATGTAATGCGTTTTGTAAGAATAATTAATAATCCTAAAGGTATCGATATAGGTTCAAGACATATCACAATATCTTCTTGTGGAGTAGTACCAGGAATAGAAAAGTTTTCTAATGCTGAAGGCCAAGTAAATCTAGCTATAAGTTTACATGCTCCAAATGATGAAATCAGGAAGAAGATAATGCCTATAGCAAATGCTTATTCACTAGATAAATTAATGGCTGCAATAAAGAAGTATATAGAGAAGACTAATAGGAGAGTAACATTTGAATATATTATGTTAGATGGAGTAAATGATAGCGAGGATAATGCCAAAGAATTAAGTAAATTATTAAAAGGCTTAAATTGCTATGTTAATTTAATCCCATATAATGAAACAGAAAATATTGAGTTTAAAAGAACGAAAAACGTGCAAATAATGAAATTTTATGATATACTTAAGAAGAATGGAATAAATGTAACTGTAAGAAAAGAATTCGGTGGAAAAGTAGACGCAGCCTGCGGACAGTTACGAGCAAATCAATATAGGAGGTAATTATGCAAACATGTTATATGACAGATACAGGAAAAGTAAGAGACCATAATGAAGACAATGTAATAATACTAAACAACGAACATGGAGAATACATCTTAGCAGTAGCAGACGGAATGGGTGGACATAAAGCTGGAGAAGTAGCAAGTGCTATAGTAATAAATCATCTAACAGAAGAATTTTACAGATTAGAAACACTAGGTGATAAAGATACAGCAGTAGACTGGTTAAGAAATATTGTTATAGAAATGAATAATAAAATATTCGATTACACAAAAGAAAATCCAGATAGCAAAGGAATGGGAACAACTTTTGTAGTTTCTATTAAAACTCCAAATTATATTTTATATGGAAATATTGGAGATAGTTCTGGATTTGTTATGAAAAAAGGAAAATTAACTAAAGTAACTAAAGATCATACAATGGTGAATTTCCTAGTATCAACAGGAGAACTAACAGAAGAAGAAGCAAGATTCCATCCAAGAAAAAATGTTTTAATGAGAGCATTAGGAGCTAACAATCCTATTGATATAGATATATTTGATGTAGAAATGAATGTTGATAGCTTATTCCTTTGTAGCGATGGCTTAACTAATATGCTATCAGTAGAACAAATAGAAAAAGTATTAAACGATAAAGAATTAAGTGTAGAAGAATGTGTTGATAAATTAATAAAAAAAGCTAATGCAAGAGGGGGAAATGACAACATATCTGTTGCCTATTTAAAGAAGGAAAGCGGTGATGTTTAATGTTATCAAAGGGGCAAAAAATTAATGATAGATATGAAATCATTAAATCAATTGGCGAAGGTGGAATGGCTAATGTATATTTAGCACAAGATACTGTATTAGATAGAAAAGTAGCAATAAAAGTATTAAGAGGAGATTTAGCGGACAATGAAAAATTTATAAGAAGATTTCAAAGAGAAGCAAAATCAGTATCAGATTTATCACATCCAAACATTGTAGAAGTTTATGATGTTGGAGAAGAAGATGGACAGCATTATATTGTAATGGAGTATATTGATGGTAAAACTTTAAAACAATTACTACAAAAAAGAGGAACTCTTACTGTTCCAGAAGTAGTAGATATCATGACTCAATTAACAGATGGAATGGCTGCAGCCCATGATGCATATATAATACATCGTGATATAAAACCACAAAATATAATGATTTTAGATAATGGAATGATTAAAATAACAGACTTTGGTATAGCAACATCTATGAATGCTACTCAATTAACTCAAACAAACTCAGTTATGGGTTCAGTTCATTATCTACCACCAGAACAAGCAGCAGGTCAAACTGCAACAATTAAAAGTGATATATATTCATTAGGAATATTAATGTATGAATTATTAACAGGTTCAGTACCATTTAAAGGAGATAATGCAGTAGAAATAGCACTAAAGCAAATGAAAGAAAGAATACCAAGCGTAAGAAAACAAAACCCATTAATACCACAAAGTATTGAAAATATAATAATTAAAGCAACTGCTAAGAATCCTAAAAATAGATATGATAATGTAAGAGAAATGCACGATGATATAGTACATGCACTAGATCCAGAAAAAGAAAATGAAGAAAGATATATTTATAAATATCCAGAATCTGAAACAGAAGAATTACCAATTAAAGAAACAACAGTGCCTAAAAAAGAAGTAAATCCTCCAAGAGATGATGAAGAAGAAATAACTTCTCCAAGAAAAGAAAGCGCAAAAGATAAAAAGAAAATAATAATTATATCTTCAATAATTGGTGGAATATTTATTATTTTACTAGCGCTAATAATAATATTTAATGCTAGAAATAATTCTGATGTAAAAGTTCCCGATGTTACAAATAAAGAAGTAGCAGAAGCTATAAAAATATTAAAAGGTAAAGGTTTCAAATATGAAACAGAAAAAAAAGATAGTGATGAAATTGAAGAAGGTAGAGTAATAGAAACTTCTCCTAAAGCAGGATCAACCAAGAAAAAAGGAAGTACTATAAAAATTATTGAATCAACAGGTGCATCAAGTTATACACTAGAAGACTTTACAGGAGAAAACTATCATGCAATAGAAGAAAAATTGAAAAATCTAGGACTTGATGTAAAAGTCGAAAAGAAATCCGTAGAAAACTCAAGTGATTATGTAGGAAATGAAGATATAATAATAGATCAAGAACCTAAATTTAATAAAGATGAAGAAACGAAATTAAAAAAAGGTGACAAAATAACATTATATATCCCAGATATCGTCAGTACTTACCCAGATATGGTAAGTGAAGGTTGGACTTTATCAGATGCAGAAGCATTTGCTAAACAGTATGATATTACAATAAAAGTAAAAGATACAAACGGAAAAGTCATAAATGATTATGAAGAATATTTATCAGAAACAATAACTAATCAATCAAGACCAGCAGGAGATAATATTATTTCTGGAATAACTTTAACCTTAACTATAAATGTTGATACTCAAACCTATTCTTTAACTGCAAATTACTATTTGCAAAAAGCAGATGGAACTAAAACTACTGAAGCAATTAAAAATTCTAGTGTAATAAAAGATAAATTAAAAAATGGAGAAAAAGTTAGTTATGCTTGTGAAAGTATAGGAGGATATTCAGCAATATCAACATCATCAAATGAATATACAATCAATGGAAAAAATTTAGTAATAAATTGCTATTATACAAAAAATGATTCAACAGGAACCAATTAGGGGGATATATGGAAGGACTAATTATTAAAAACATAAGTAATGATTACGTAGTAAAAACTAAAGATAATGTTTATACCTGCAAAGCAAGGGGAAAGTTTAGAAATCAAAATATTTCCCCTCTTGTAGGAGATATAGTAGACATAGATAAAGAAAACAATTATATATTAAAAATTCATAACAGAAAAAATAAGTTAATAAGACCGAATGTATCTAACATTGATAATGCACTGATAGTAACAAGTGTAAAAGAACCAAACTTAGATACATTTCTTTTAGATAAATTACTAACAATAGTGTCATTTAATAATATTAAACCTATAATATGCTTTACTAAATTAGATTTATTAAATGAAAAAGAAGCAAAAGAAATAGAAAATTATATAAATTATTATAAAAAAGTTGGTTACGCAGTATTAAGAAATGATAAACTAGATGAATTTAAAGATATATTTAAAGATAAATTGACAGTATTTACAGGGCAATCTGGTGCTGGAAAAAGTAGTCTATTAAATAAATTAGATATAAATTTAAATTTAAAAACTAATGAAATATCATATGCCTTAGGAAGAGGGAAACATACAACAAGGCATACAGAATTATATGAAATAATGGGTGGATATCTAGTAGACACTCCAGGATTTTCTCAAGTTGATTTTCATGATATGACCAAAACTGATATAAGAGATAATATGAATGAAATGTTTGACAATTTAGATGAATGTAAATATAGAGATTGCTTACACATTAAAGAAGATGGTTGTAAAGTAAAAGAAAAAGTAAATTCAAATGAAATACTGCCATCTAGATATCAAAATTATAAAATCTTTATTGAAAGGTGTGAAAAATAATGAAAGTATCAGTATCAATATTATCAGCAACAGACAGAGTAATATGTGTAAAAAAATTGAATAGAACCAATCTTGACTATTTTCATATAGATGCAATGGATGGTAAATTTGTAAGTAATTATCAAATGCCAGTAAAAGAAATATTACAAATAGCGCAGTATACAAAAAAGCCACTAGATATACATTTAATGGTAGAAGATCCCTGGAAGTATATTGATAAACTAATAAAATTACCAATAGAATATATTACATTTCATGTAGAACTAGCCCAAGATATAGAAGAGTTAATTAGCGAATGCAAAAATCATGGATATAAAGTCGGACTAGCAATTAAGCCCAATACTGACCTAAAAATTCTAAAACCATATTTGAAATTAATAGATTTAATCTTAATAATGAGCGTGGAGCCTGGCTTTGGAGGTCAGAAATTTTTAGAAAGCACTTATGATAGAATAGTAGGAGTAAAAGAATTATTGCAGAAAAACAATGCCGAGAATATTTTAATAGAAGTAGATGGTGGTATAAACGATAGCAATATCAGTAAATTAAAAGAATTAGGAGTAGATATAGCGGTCAGTGGATCATATATAATAAACAACTCAGATTTTCAAGAAAAAATAGATACCTTAAAGTAAAATTAAAATTATATGTTTACAATACATAATATAAATATTAAACTTTACATACACATCTACTATAATAAAAAGTAATCTGAATTTTTAAATTCAAATAATTGACTTTTGTATAAAACTTTGCTATCATTATATTAGAAAATAAGGAGGATTACCTATGGATGATAATAAATTAAATGAATATAGAAAAGAAGAACAAGAGTTAAATAAAAAAACTAATACATTTAATCTGATTATAGGTTTAGCAACTCTTTTAATAGCAATACTAGGAGCAACATTTGCTTACTTCACAATGACAAATGGTAGTAAAGAAAACGAAATATCAGTAAAATCATCATATGTAAGTATTTCTTATGATGGTGGTACAAAAGTAGAAGCAGATGATTTAATTCCTACAAGTGAAAATGTAATGCTATGGGCTTATCAAGATAGAGCAAATGATACATATAAAGATGCCTTAGAAGTAGAACACAGTCTACAATGTATAGATAGTAACAATAGAAAAGTATGCTATGTATATCAATTTACAATTAGAAGTGATGGTGAAGGAGAAAAAACAAACATCACTGGAATTATTACAGTAAATCAAAATGAATTCGTAGAAGAATTTAAAGATGAAAACGGAGAAATAGATGAAGAAAAAACAAAATCAGGATTAAGTTACATGGTATTTGAAGTAACACAAGAAGGAGATACAACAAAATATAACAAAGTTAGTGCTAATCAAACTGCATCAACTAACGAAAAAGATATAGATAAATTTGGTGCTAATAATGATGATTACAAATTTGTAAGATTTGGCATTCCAACCCAAGAGGCACAAGGTGAAGATACAGTAATAACAAAAAGTGTTGATAACTATTTATTTGGTGCTGATGGACATATAGATATTGAAAATGGGGTAGACCATGTTTATCAATTAGTAATTTGGTTGCACGATGACAACTATAATCAAAATAAAGAACAAGCAAAAAATTTTGCAGGAACTATTCAAGTAAATGTAAAAAGTGGAGATAATGCAGGCAATATAACAGGAACAAGAAAAGAAGAAAATGGAGAATAAAAATTGTATAAAGAAAGTAATTAATATTGCTTTTTTTTTCTTTTTTTGATAATATTATTATAGGTGATAGTAAGATGAATAGTAACACTACTGAAACTAAAAAAAATATATTTTATACTGCAATGTTAATATTAACTCTAATTATTACAGTAATAGGAACAGTATATGCCTTAGGTACATTTATTAAAAGCCAAGAAGAAGGAAGCAGTGCTGTATACACAGGAACTCTTTCAATAGATTACCAAACTGGTAGAGAAATATATTGTAGTTTAATGCCTATATATACACCTGATAGTATCTCAACCTTCGGAGCATACACGAATACATTTAGTGTTACCAGTAATGGAACCTTAAATTCAGTAGTTACGATTAGTCTAGAAATAAATAAAAATGAATTTCCAGATTATTATATAGGGTACGCCTTATATAATAAAGACGAAACAAGAATAGATGGTGGATACCTAAATGGAGAAACAACCACTACTTTAATAGAAAATGTTGTGATAAAAAGCGGAGAAACAGCAACATACACATTACAAATCTGGTTAGAAGAAATTGGAGAAAATCAAACTGATTATATGAAAAAATATATAACAGGGAAAATAAATGTAGATGCAATACAAGAAAAAGAGTAAAGAGGTGCAAAAATGGATAATAAAGAAAATCAAACAAATGAAGCAGAACAAAATTTATTTGCTCTAGCCTCTAAAGAAATAAATGAAGAAGAAAATAATAATAAAGACTCTACCAAAGAAATCTCATTTGAAAATTTATTTGAAGTTGCTAAAGAAAGTATGGATTTAGAAGAAGAACAGCCATCACAATTTAGTGAAATAG
>CAVJSY010000048.1:0-4196 GCA_963652285.1 Oribacterium sp. | reverse complement strand
TGAACTGGTAATGGAAGAATATCTATCTAAAGATGATTATAAAAAACAAGTAGATATAATTAATGAAAAAATAAATAACTATCAAAGTAAAATTAGTGAATTGCAACAAAATAGAAAAAATAAAAATTATATAGAAAAAAAAATAAAAAAAATAAAAGATACTTTAGAAAAATGTATGGATGATAAAGAATGCTACAGTGATATATTTAATGAATTAGTAGATAAAATAATAGTTTATAAAGAAAAAGATAAACAAATAAAATTAGATATTATAATTAAGACAAAAGAGAGTATAACTGCATACTCTGATAATTTAGGTAAAAAGTTTCATTTATTAGACTGCAATACAACAAGTAGCAGCAGTTAGTGCAGCAATAAATGGTGGCACTTTATATAAACCATACATAGTTAAAAGAATAACAGAACCAGAAACAAATAACATAATTCAAGAAAATAGTAAAACTAAAATAAGAAGTGTAATAAGTAGTGAAACTAGTGAAACAGTAAGAATGGCTTTAGAAAGTGTAGTAGCATTAGGAAGTGGTAAAAATGCTTATATTGAAAATTATAGAGTAGGAGGTAAAACTGGTACCGCTCAAAAGGTAAATAATGGTATGTATATGGTAGGAAATTATATAACATCTTTTATTGGCTTTTTACCAGCAGATGATCCCAAAATAGTAGTTTATGTTGCTATAGATAATCCAAAAGGAATAACAGCTTATGGTGGCACAGTATCTGCACCAATAGCGAAGTCAATTTTAGAAGATGCTATAGTAGCACTAGATATCAAGCCTTCTGAAAATACTTTAGAAAGGAAATATAATTGGTATGATACAAAGTTTTATACAGTACCAGATGTAGTAGGAAAAGAATTAAAAAGTGTTAAACAAGAACTTAAAAATTTCACTTTAGAATATTCAGGTTCTGGTAATACTATAGCATCTATTTCTCCAGAAGCAGGAACAAGGATAGCAGAAAATGCTACGTTAAGAATATTTCTAACCGATTGACACTAAAAGTGTAAAGTATAACTATTAATAATAATATTACTATATTTTTATGATATAATTTAATAAAGAAATGGAAGTGAACATATGCTAACTCTTACAAAATCACTATTTGCCTTAATGATAGGTTTCATAGTAACTACAATGTTTGGTCTTATTATGATACCGATACTAAAAAAAGTAAAGGCAGGGCAAAGGATAAATGTTTATGTAGATGCTCATAAAAGTAAGGCTGGTACTCCAACAATGGGAGGATTAATATTTATAATACCTTCTGTTTTAACAGCACTGCTCTTATTAATAACAGGGAAGATTGAATATTCAGTTAATTTATTTATAATGATATTCGTACTTTTAAGTTATGCAACTATAGGTTTCTTAGATGATTTTATTAGTTTAAAGCATCACGAAAATAAAGGATTATCACAGTTGCAAAAATTATTTTTGCAATTTATAGTAGCATTAATTTTCTATGTGTTATTAAGACATTATGGTGGGGGGGACTCAGTACTAAGAATAACTCTATTTAACTTTGAATGGAATTTAGGTTGGTTTTATGGAGTATTTATATTATTCTTATTAGTAGGAACTTCAAATGCTGTTAATTTAACTGATGGATTAGATGGTTTAGCAGGGGGATTATCTGCAATAGGATTTCTTGCTTATGGTTTAATAGCGTGGTCTTGTAAAACTGTAGCAGGATATCAAGATATAGCAATATTTTGTTTTATTTTAACAGGAAGTATTATGGGATTTCTAGTATATAATACTCATCCTGCTAAAGTATTTATGGGAGATACTGGTAGTCTATCTTTAGGTGCAACTTTAGCAACTGTAGCGATACTTACTTCACATGAGATATCTTTAGCGGTAATTGGGGGAGTATTTGTGTTAGAAACATTATCCGTAATAGTACAAATATTTTCTGTAGTAGTATTTCATAAAAGAGTATTTTTAATGACTCCGATACATCATCATTTTGAAAGATTAGGTTGGAGTGAGAGTGATATAGTAAAATTATTTTGGATAGTAGGATTTATTTTATGTTTATCAGCATTAATATATGGAGTGTGGTTATAGTATTACAATACATCATTAATAGAGTGATAATATATTTATCATTCTTTTTTATTTGAAATTATAATAAATCTATTTGCAAATTATAATAAATTTGTTATAATTTGATTAGAGAATTAGATTATATGTAGGTGATTTTATGGCAATAAAAGACAATATGAGAAAACTAGAAAAATTAGATAGTCCTATAGATATAGGAGACTTTACAATAGATTTTGGTAATGTTAATAAAAAAAAGGTAGTATTTATGGGAACTCCCCAATTTGCAGTACCAATACTAGAAATGTTAATAGAAAATTATGATGTAGTTTTAGTAGTATGTCAACCGGATAAGGAAAAAGATAGAAAAGGTAAAATAATTATTCCTCCAGTAAAACAATTAGCACTTGATAATGATATAGAGGTGTTCCAACCATTAAAAATTAGAGATGATTATAAAAAGGTATTAGATACTAATCCAGATATTATAATAACTTGTGCATATGGACAAATAATACCTAAAGAATTACTAGAATATCCAAAACATGGCTGCATAAATGTTCATGGCTCATTACTTCCTAAATATAGAGGGGGAGCACCAATTCATTGGGCATTAATAAATGGTGAAAAGGAAACAGGAATAACTATTATGTATATGAGTGAAAAAATGGATGCTGGTGACATAATAAGTCAAGAGACTATTAAGATTACAAATGATACAATACTAGATACTTTATTTAATGATATGTCTTTATTAGGAGCAAAACTTTTAAAAGAGACATTACCCAATATAATTAATGGTACTGTTAATAGAATTAAGCAAGATGAAAATAAAGTAACATTTGGTTTTAATATAAATAAACAAGATGAAATAATAGATTTTTCAAAAAGTGTAGAAGATGTATTCAATCTAATAAGGGGTCTTAATTCAAATCCAGGAGCATACACATACTATAATAATAAGAGAATGAAGATATATAGAGTAGAAAAGATAGAAGATAATAATCTAAAAGATAAATCTTATGGAAAAATAGTTAAATTAGATAAAGAATCTTTCTATATAGAATGTAATGGTGGTTATATTAGAGTTTTAGAACTTGCTTTAGAAGGAAAAAAGAAATGTTTAACTAAAGATTTTTTAAATGGGGTTAATAAAAAAGAATTAATAGGAAGTGTATTGAAAAATGAAAAAGAATAATAGTAATGAAGAACAGAAAATATCTTTTAGAGAAAAGATGAAAGATAAAAAGTATAGTGCTAAAGTACAATTGATCGGATATGGAATATTCATAATAATAATAATTATATATGCAAATGTTTCTAGTAAAAATTATAATTATAATAATAAAAATACAATAGAAAATTCTAAGGATAATTCTAATATTACTAGTAATGTAGAAGAAAAAAGTTTATTAGAGACTATAAAAGATAATTATAATTATGATATAGATGTAACTATAATTAATGATGATGATACTACTATTAATTATAAATATACTGGTTTTTCTACTGAAGATGTAATACAGATAAATACAAATGATAAGGTTTATTATGGAAAGAGTAATGAATATTATGAGTTAGTTGATAATACTTATACATTAGTAAGTGATGATACTATATATAGTATAGATAAAAAATATATTACTTTAGATGATATATTAAATTATATTAAAAAGTCTACTTTAGATCATACAACTAATTATAGTACAGGTAGAACTACCAGCACTTATTACTTATATTTAAAAAATATATTACCTAATTATATGGAAACTGATTATGTAGAAATAGATGTAGAAGAAACTGAAGATACTTTAAGTATTAGTATAGATTATACAAATTTAATGAAGTATAAAGATAAAAATATTAAATCTTATAAAGCAAAATTAATATATAATAATATTGGTAAAGTAGATAATATTGATATAAATACTAATACTAGTATTGTAGAATAAATATAGAAAGTAAAATTTCTATATTTTTTTCATATAATTTAATGGTGATAATAATATGGAAAGAGCTACAAAAAAAATAGTTATTGATCCTAAAGGTGGGGGAGAAGATATAGGAAATGTTGGTAATGGAATAACTGAGAAGGATTTTAATTTAGAGATAAGTAAATATATTTTATCA
>CAVJSY010000047.1:0-2412 GCA_963652285.1 Oribacterium sp. | reverse complement strand
ACTAAAACCTCCAAAATAATTGCATTTTTTGCTTTTTGAGCTATTTTTATCTATTTTTAATGAAATATATAAGATGTAAAATCTCTAACCTTCTTTATTTATAAAAGTTTGGTAGAGAGGTTAAATAAATCATAATCAACCAATTAATGTTAGTCTTGTTATTTTTTTCTTCTCTTGTTTTTCTTTTTTGATACATATCAATTATTTATTACTTCCTACCTTTTATATTTCTTATTTTTTACTTCTACTAATTTTAAATCATTTTCATCTATAAAATAATTAAATTCATAAGGATTATTATTATAATAAACATACACTTTATGATTTCCTTCTTTATACCAAACACTATAATTATAGTTATCAATGCCATATTTTTCATCTAACTGTCTTTTAATTTCAACATTTCTAACATCATATATATCTTTTTTTGGTAAATCATTAAAATCTATTAATTTTGTATGATGGATTATAGTTTTAAGAATATTCCATCCGTCGGTTTCTTCTTTATTTAATACTTCAAAACCATAATCTAATATAACTTTGCTGCTAACCAACTTGTGGTTTGAGTATGTAGTAATATGCTTTTATGCCCTAATTCTTTAGCAAGCTCTATTGTTTTAGTTAATAAAGGCTTAGAAAGTCCCATTCCTTGATATTCACTTTTTATAGCTAACCAATCCACAGTTGCATTATATCCATATTCTGAGTCTTTAAGTAATGATATTGTAACCGTTCCAACTTTTTCACTAGTTTTATCATCAACTATGAAAACACATCTTCTATTTAACTCATCTATAAAATAATCATAAAAAGTATGAAAATGTTTTAACCCCTTTTCTATCGACGTGAATTCTCCGGAAGAAATATGTATTAAAGTCCATTCTTCTTCATCACCTGGTTTGTAATATTCAAAATGGAATCCACTAGGTAAATTATATTTTTTATACCTTGATGTATCATCATAATACATTAGTAACTCATAATATTTAATAGTGTTATCATATGACTTCATTATTTTTCACCTTCTTCTACATTCAAATATAAGTTTATTTCTTCTTCTGTTGGTAATTTATCTATTAATTCTTTTGGTAGTTGTTCTTTTAGTTTATAAGTTGAAACACCTATTGGAACATTGGTAGATTTCAAAGACCAATCTACCGTCATTCTATTCTTTCCCCTACATAATAATAAACCAATCGCAGGTGCATCATATTCTTTTTTTATTGTTTCATTAACTGCTGTTACATAAAATCCTAATTGTCCTATATATTCTGGTTTAAATTCGCTTGCTTTTAATTCAACAGCTACATAACACCTAAGTTCCAAATGATAAAATAGTAAATCAATATAATAATCTTGATTATCAACTGAAATTTTATATTGATTTCCAACAAAACTAAAACCCTTACCTAATTCTAGTAATACGTTTCTTATTTTATTTATTAAAGCTGTCTCCAATTCTTTTTCCTTATATTCTTCTTTTAATGTAATAAAATCAAAAATATACGGATCTTTTATAGTATTATTCACTAAATCACTATCTTTTGGAGGTAACATCGCATTAAAATTATTGTTACTATTTCCTACTCTTTTATGAAATTCTGTTTCAATTTGAATAGCTAGTACATTTCTACTCCATCCATTTTTAATAGTATTTTCGGCATATATTTTTCTAATATCCTTATCTTTAATTTTTTCAATTAGTAACAAATTATGTCCCCAAGGTAATTTGGCAACAAGCTGTTGCCATTTTTCATCATCAGCATATTCTTCATAGAATAATCTCATTGACCTTATATTTCTTTCAGAAAAACCTTTCATATTAGGAAAAGTTAATTTAAGTTCCGTTGACACTTGCTTCGTAAAATTATTTCCATATTGTTTGTTTTCTGAAACAATTTTTCCTAATTTAAAATACAACATAATTAAATTACTATTTACTTCTTGCATAGTTTTAATTTGCGTATTTATAATTTCTTCTTTAATATTACTAATAATATCTTTAAAATTTTTATCTAGCATAATTCACATCCTTTCTATTGTTTTTCATAACTCCCCACTTACCAGTTTATATTTGTTTTGTTTTGATTCGTATATTTCATCTGCTTTATTTATTATTTTATCAATGAATCAACATCATTAGGCAATATTGCATTTATTCCTATCTTATTAAAGTTAATAACATTTTTCTCAATGTCATTTGGATTTATGTCAAGTTTTAGACACATTTTTTGGAAGGATGTTATTTCGCCGTATTTAAATTTATTCCAATTTCCTTTTGACAAGCAGAAATATTTTTATTAATTATAAGTCGTTTAAGGTTAAAAATATTTCTTTGCTTGTCAAAAGTTTTCTCAGCATAAAATTAAATACTAAGCTAGTGCTAAATTAGCCATATAATTATTATATTTT
>CAVJSY010000046.1:0-19572 GCA_963652285.1 Oribacterium sp. | reverse complement strand
TCATATCATCACCATAACAATAATACCATATGTAAGTACAAAAGTAAATGCTTTTAGAAGCAAAAAAGGAAAAATCTAACTCACGAATTAATTCACAAGAGTGCAATTTTTAGTTCTTCAAAAAATTTACAACTTTCATTCTAAAATCTTCATCAATAACTAAATTTTCACATTTTTTCATTTATACCACCTCTATACCAATATATCAACCATACTACCATTATTACTTTTAGTAACAACAATCTTTTTATCTATTCTATCCTTAAGTTCATTTACATGACTAATAATACCAATTAATTTATTATTACTATTAAGCATCATTATAGCATTCATAGCCTGCTCTAAACTATCACTATCTAAACTACCAAATCCCTCATCTATAAACATAGTATCAAGAACAATTCCCCCAGAATAACTTTGAATAACATCACTCATTCCTAATGCCAAAGATAAAGAAGCCTTAAACGATTCTCCACCAGATAAAGAAGTAATATCTCGCTTCTTACCAGTATAGTAATCCATAACCTCTAATTCTAAACCTAACTTATCACTAATTTTAGAAGAAGATTTTTTTCTAAGTAATAAATATCTAGAATCAGTCATATAAGAAAACCTCTTATTAGCGCTCTCTAACACATTATCAAAGTATTTAGCCTGAACAAATTGCTCAAATTCCAGTTTATTCTTACCTTTAATATTTCCATTAGCAGTATCAGACAAATCACTTAATATAGTTAAATCTTCTTCAATATTTTTTGAACTCTTACTTAAACTAATCAATTTTTCTAAAATAATTTTATTATGATTAATCTTATTATTATAATCTCTTATAGATAATTCATATTCCCTAAATTTATCATCTAATTCCTTCTTCTTATCCACTAAAACAGATAAATCAACCTTTTTCTTATCTTTAATAACATCTTTCAAAGTATCAATTTTACTCTTAATTTCAAGCAAATTGTTATCATAATTAATTATTTTTCTCTCCTCTATATCCAATTCTTTTTTATCAATTAAAATATTTAAATAATCAGCTTCATTCTTATAGCCCAATTCTAAATAAGCAGAAATATAATCTTTCTCTTTTATAGCGGTTTCTTTCTCATAAAGAACAATATCATTATTAAGTAATTTAATAGAAGTCTCAATTTCTACTTTTTCCTGTGTTAATTTATTATGATCTTCTACTATTTTCTTTATTTCTTTATCATTCTTTTCAATATCCTTACTTAATTTATCTATTTTATTAACTATACTACTCTCATCTTCATTTGAAGTAATATTTTTACTCTTTTCTAATATTGTTACATTCAAATAATTTATATCATTTTCAATATCACTCTTATTATAGCTCTCAATATCACATACAAAATCATTAAGTTCTAATTTTATTTTTTCATTTTCTTTTAGAATACGATCAATATCATAAGCATCAATTTTAATTTTTATTTCATCTTTTTTATTTTTAACTTCACTAACTACATCAGTTACTTCTATTATTGATTGCCAAATTTTATTTAAATCATCCTTATACTTATCAATTATTTCCTTTGACACATCTGAAGTTGTATATTCAAATTTTTTAGGATGTTCCCTACTTCCACATACAGGACATGGTTCTCCCTCTTTTAAATAAGATGCCAAAATACCAGCTTGACTATTAATAAACTTATCAAATAACTTTTGATATTCATTATTCTTTTTATCATATTCACTTTTTAAATCAAGTAATTTATTTTGACTATTCTTATATTTAACAACCAATTTTTGATATTCATCAAAATCACTAATTATTTTATCATTATCTCTTAAAGTAAATAATTTTAATATATTTTGCTTAAAATCTAATTCTTTTTTTAAAGTATTTATTTCATTAAATATTGGTAACTTACCTCGCAAATCTTCTCTCTTTTTATCTAATTTGTTTAAATTTTCTCTCAAATTATCTAAGTTATTATAAACTTCTAACATATTATCATATGCCTTATTTATTTTCATTAATCTTCTATCTTCATCTTTTAATTTATTCTTCTTTTCATCTAATTTTTTCTTTGAAAGTAAAAATTCTTTTTTTATAGGCTCAATAATTTCATATATTTTTTTATTTTTACTAACCACTAGCCTAATTTTATCAATACTATCTTTTCTCTTAATTAAATCATCATAATCAGTAATACTTTTTTCATAACTAGAAAAATATTCATTAATATTTTTACCATCATTTATTTTATTATTAACATCATATAATTCCTTTTTTACATCATTTTGAATTTTAATAATATCTTTTAATTTAGAATTATATTTTTCATTTTCTTCCTTAATAATGTCAATTATTTCAAAAGGCATTTTATTATTAATATCAGTTATCTCAATATCTACACTAGATAGTAAATTATTAAAAGACATTGTAACATCTTCATATTGTCTCTTTTTATCAAGAAATTTTCTCTTTATATTATCACTAATATTCTTATATAAATATGTATCAAAAATACGTCTAAAAATCAAAGCTCTATCACTAGGTTTTGCAAGTAATAATTTTAAAAATTCCCCTTGTGCAATCATAGAAATTTGTTTAAATTGAGAAGAATCTATTCCTAATATTTCCTTACATTTATCAGTAACATTTTTATCACCAACAATAACAGTATCAAGATACTCTAAAGTTGCATCACCTGTAACTAAAGTTTCACCTTCACCTCTTAATTTCTTTCTTAAATAACTAGGAGTTCTATACACTTTATATAAAATATTTTTATGCATAAAAGAAAGTTCTACAAAAGTTTTAACATCATCTTTAGCAAAGTCACTTCTAAATGAACCCTTATCTCTATTACTACCACTAGCGCAACCATATAAAGCAAAACTAATAGCATCAAAAATAGTTGTTTTACCACTACCAGTATCACCAGTAATTAAAAATATACCACTATCATAAAACTTAGTAAAATCAATCGAAACTAAGTCACTATAAGGACCAAAAGCACTAATCTTTAAACTAATCGGCTTCATCACTTACCTCCTTTATAACCTCTTCAATTATTTTCTTCTTTTTCATTGGCAATTCAATACCATTTTGCATCTTATAAAATTCAGAAAATAAATCTATTGGAGACATATTACTTTTATCAATATCAATGTTATCTGATACCTCATTACTACTTATCTTATTTTCATATTCCAATTTCAAAATATTAGGATAAAATTTTCTTATTTTTCCTATAGCATTTATTATATAATCATCATCTGTTAATACCACATCAAGATAATCATTTTTATTTTCAAGATTAACAATTTCTTTAGAAATTAATTTATCAAAAGGACCTTTGATAACTCTCATATCTCTAATTGGAATTAATGGAATTTTAGAAATATTAATATCTTCTTTAGAATTGAATTCAATAATACAAACACTCTTTTTTTGATTAACCTCGCTAAAAGAATATTTTAAAGGACTACCAGAATATCTAGCAGTATCTCTCCCAACCTTTTGCGAACCATGAATATGTCCCATAGCAACATAATCAAAATCATTAAATAAAGTTACATCAATATTATCTATACCACCTAAAGATATAGACTCTGAATCACTTCTAATTACATCTTCTCCTAAAGAAGTAACAAATTGATGAACCATAATTATATTTCTTTCAGACTTATTAATAGAACTATGTTTCAAAATACATTTAATAGCGTCCTCATAAGTATCAATTATCTCATCAGGATAAAATCTTTTAACTTCAACAGGCTTAATAAAAGGAAGCATATAAATATTTAATTTTCCAACTTTATCATTTATAGTTTCACATCTAAGATTACCATTAAATATACCTTCTATATATATGCCATTATCAACAAACAGTTCATTACCAAAAGACAATCTATCTTTTGAATCATGATTACCAGAAATAACAAAAACAAGAACCTTTAATTTATATAATCTAGTTAAAAAATTTGAAAATAAATTAACAGCTTCAATTGTAGGAATACTCTTATCATAAACATCACCTGCTATTAAAACTATATCAATTTGCTCTTTTTTTACAATATCAATAATTTGATTTAAAATATATTTCTGATCATCAATCAATGATTGTTCTAAAACCAATTTGCCTAAATGTAAATCAGATAAATGCATTAACTTCATTATATTCCTCCTTTTATTTAAAGTAATCGCCAGAGATAATATAAATCTAGGCGATACCTCTAACTCAACTCTATCTAAGCAAAATTATAGCATCATTTGATACTATATGTCAACAATAAAAAAGAATGAAATAATAATTATTCCACTCTAAATAACTTATCAAATACTTTAATTGCAATAATCAAAATTACACAGGAAATTCCTAAATATAAATAACTCCATACCCCACTACCAGAATCTAAAAAACAATTATTAGGATTTTTTGTATCATATCTTACAGTTGCTACATCTCCTGTCTTATACTCATCAAAATCAGCAGTAAGAGGAGAACTACAACTATATGTAGCGCCATTAATTGTAAAAGAATATGTAGCACTATAATATGACTTTCCATCTGCATACGCAGCAGCCTGAACTCCGGTAACTGTTGCCTCAACATTCTTATAAGATATATATTTTAAATCACTATTATATACAATAACAGCATTATAAACAACAGCAAATACACTAACGATTATTACAATAGCAGAAATAATAACCCCAATCATCTTACTCTTTTTCATAACTATATCCTCCTAAAATAATTATGCACCAAAATTAATATAAAATCAAGTCTTTTTTAACGGAAACCTCCGCCTCCGCCTCCACCGCCGAAGGAACCTCCACCTCCGCCGCCAGAAGAAAATCCTCCACCACCAGAACTATAAGATTCAGCTCTACTTCTAGCTGTACTAGCACTTCTAATACCACTAGCACAAATCCTATTAATAATAACTATATCATCATAATCAAATCCCATAGAATCCATGTTTTGAACGATCTCTGGATATAATTTTTTAAATTGTTTAGCAACCTCATCAGCAATTCCAAATATTTGAGCGTACATCAAATATTCATCCCATAAATTAACTTCTATCGGTTCTCTAGTATTAATTAATGTAAAATGTTTTAAAAACTTCTTAAGTCCCATTAATTGCTCTGCTTCATCCATCATAGAATCATCAATAACACGATAATTATATGTTAAAAATTTAAGTCGTTTCTTTTCTATTTCTTTTATTTTTCCTTGCCTAATAAGTAATTTTTCTTCATAAGAATATAAATTATCAAACCAATTAATTATCGAAAAATAATTATTACTACACCATTTTTTAAATTCGTTTGTTTCTAAAACTCCATCTTTACTAGCAGTATACATATAATCATATAAATATTTTTCATAACTATTGGTACCAAGAGGTGCACTTATAAATATAATATTAACTTCTGTTTTATTTTTTAAAATTCCTTTTTTATCTACCTTTTTAATACTTACATTACCATTTTTTAACCACTTAAGTATTATAGCACCTAAAATATTTTCTTTTTTTCTAAATACTTTATATTTTAATCCTACCCAATAAGCTCTATAAATATTCTTATTACAAGGAATATCTCTAAAATTAGGTACATCATTTTTAACTTTTTTACCTCTAGTACCATATCTATATCTAATTTTTAAATTAAAATGAATAAATACAATTAAACACATAGGACATAATAATAAACCAACCGTAATAAATTCCAATAAAAGCATAACAAAATTTAATGCAGTAAGATTATTAGATTTGTTTAATAAAGAAGTTTTAGTCTCACTATAAGTTGTAGACCCATTTTCAGCCATATCATAATAATAATCAAAATCATTATCCAAAACATTGCTAGTATCAAAAATACCTTTATCAAACTTTATTAAAATAGTTAAATACTCAGATGAAGAAAGAGGACCATCACTAGTCATTTCAATCTTACCATCATATACATAACACGGAGACCCATATTTACCATATCCCCATACATCTAAAGTATCAGAAAAACTAAAATAACTACGAATAACTATACTCACATTAGATGGACTGGCATTAAAATTTTTAGGAAATAAATTCCAATATACAATATCTGCATCACTAGTAGTAGAAACAAAATTACTAATAGTATATTTAATAGTGTATACATGAGTTCCATAACTAGTAATACCAAAAACAACATCAACCTCATCACTAGATGGATAATATAAAGATGCCTTATTAGCTTTCTCTGACAAACTAGAATTAATATTCCAATCATTTACTGTTTCAAAATCTTTACCATCCATTGAAGCAGAAATATCACTGATAACAGAGTTACCTAAATTATAATATGGATGCCATCCTTCCGTACCAGATGTTACATAAGCATTCCATGTCTCACTAACTAAAGCATTACCTTGTTTATCAATAAAAATATCCATATCTATATTAGATATTTCATTTGCATAAACTCCTTCAATAAATGTTAAAAATAAAATCACTCCAAAAATTAATTTTTTCATATATACCTCCAAAGAAAAAAGGATTAACAAACAATCTAAAAATTTATTAGAAATATTTTCCAAACACCTTATTAAGTATTAATAAAGAATCATTATAGAATTACCCCTACATAAAAAATCTTACTACTAACAAAATTACAATTGAATAAATACCTATCCTCTTTTATCATAAATATATCATTAAAATTAAAATTTTACAAGGAAAATCTTTGAAGAATAAAAATGCATTAAAACACTAAAAAAAGAGGATAAGTCCTCTTTATACAAATTTTTGCAAATTATTAATGCAAAAATAAATTATAAATCATATTTTTAACGGAAACCTCCGCCTCCGCCTCCACCGCCGAAGGAACCTCCGCCTCCGCCGCCAGAAGAAAATCCTCCACCACCAGAACTATAAGATTCAGCTCTACTTCTAGCTGTACTAGCACTTCTAATACCACTAGCACAAATCCTATTAATAATAACTATATCATCATAATCAAATCCCATAGAATCCATGTTTTGAACGATCTCTGGATATAATTTTTTAAATTGTTTAGCAACCTCATCAGCAATTCCAAATATTTGAGCGTACATCAAATATTCATCCCATAAATTAACTTCTATCGGTTCTCTAGTATTAATTAAAGTAAAATCTTTCAAGAAATTTCTAAGACCTGCTAATTGTTCAGCTTCATCCATCATAGAATCATCTACATCATAATAATGATAAGTTAAAAATTTATTTTTTTGTTCGTATACTTCCTTTATCTTTCCTTCATTAATTAGCATTCTCTCTTCATAAGTAGATAAAGAATCAAACCAATCAAAAATTTTAGTATAATTATCCTCGCACCATTTTTTAAACTCATTATTTTCTAAAATTCCATCTTTACTAGCACTATACATCCAATTATAAAGCTCGCTTTCATAATAATTAGTATTAGTAGGAGCACTTACAAATATAATATTAGTTTCTGTTTTTTTCTTAAGTATTCCATTCTTTTCTACTTTTTTTACATTTACATTACCATTTCTTAACCATTTAAGTAAAATAGCACCTAAAATATTTTCCTTTTTAAAGAAAATATTATATTTTAATCCTACCCAATAAGCTCTATAAATATCCTTATTACAAGGAATATCTCTAAAATTAGGTACATCTTTTCTTACTCTATTTCCCCTAGTACCATATCTATACCTAACATTTTTAGCATTAGCGCACACAATAATAAATACCAAAACAACAAATCCAAGTACAGGTAATAAAATTGCTCTTATAAAAACAAATATTTTACTTAATAAAGATGTTTTTGTTTTAGTTTCACTGTAAGTTGTAGATCCATCTTGAGCCATATCATAATAATAATCAAAATCATTATCTAAAACATTACTAGTTTCAAAAGTACCTTTATCAAATTTTACTAAAATTGTTAAATACTCAGATGAAGAAAGAGAACCATCACTAGTCATCTCTATTCTACCATCATATACATAGCACGGAGCCCCATATTTACCATATCCCCATACATCTAAAGTATCAGAAAATTCAAAATAACTACGAATAACTATACTCACATTAGATGGATTGGCACTAAAATTCTTAGGAAATAAATTCCAATATATAATATCAGCATCATTAGTAGTAGAAACAAAATTACTAATAGTATATTTAATAGTGTATACATGATTTCCATAACTAGTAATACCAAAAACAACATCAACTTCATCACTAGATGGATAATATAAAGAAGCCTTATTAGCTTTCTCTGACAAACTAGAATTAATATTCCAATCATTTACTGTTTCAAAATCTTTACCATCCATTGAAGCAGAAATATCACTAATAACAGAATTGCCTAAATTATAATATGGATGCCAACCTTCAGTACCAGATGTTACATAAGCATTCCATGTTTCAGTAACTAAAGCATTACCTTGTTTATCAATGAAAATATCCATATCTATATTAGATATTTCATTTGCATAAACTCCACCAATAAATGTTAAAAATAACATCACTCCAAAAATTAATTTTTTCATATTCACCTCTAAAGAAAAAGGATTAATAAATAATCCTAAAATTTTACAGAAACGTTTTCTCTTTCCTTTTCACTAGCCTCAAAAAAAGATTCTTTAGTAAAATGGAACATTCCTGCAATTATATTACTAGGAAACATTTCAATTTTATTATTAAGCATTAATACAGAATCATTATAAAATTGTCTAGCATAAGAAATCTTATCTTCTAAATCTTTTAATTGTTTTTGTAATTCTTCAAAATTAGTATTAGCCTTTAAATCAGGGTAAGATTCTGCTAAAGCAAATAACTTAGATAATTGTCCACTAAGTTCAGAACTTGATTTAACCTTAGAATCCATATCAGTAGCAGTTAAATAAGTATTTCTAGCCTTAATAACAGCCTCTAAAGTTTCACTTTCATGCTTAGTATAACCCTTAACTGTTTCAACTAAATTAGGTATTAAATCAGCCCTCTTTTTTAATTGAACGTCTATTTGACTAAATTGATCTTTAACTTTATTACGTAATGTTACTAATGAATTATATTGAGAAATTACAAATAAAACTAATAAGATTACAATAACAATTAATACTATAGCCCATGTTGACATAAGCATCCCTTCCTTTCTATCATAAATATATCATTAAAATTAAAATTTTACAAGGAAATTATTCTACTTTATTATCAATTTCTAAACTATCAATAATTTTAGTTAATAATTCAATAAAATATAATAAGAAATGTTTATCTAAATTAACCAAATCCAAAATAATATGAATCTTGTTATCTTTATAATTTAATCTAAATCTATTACAAACTTCATAAGACATAATAAATAAATCTTCACCATTAATCTTACTGCTAATATTTTCAGATAATTCTATATCAATACTAGTTTTAGTTTGTTTAACCTTTTTAATTTCTAACTTATTAGCAAGTTTTTCAAACCATTCCTCATACATATAAATTTCAAGGTTACGACTAACCTTACCAAATCTATCCTCTAGTTCACTCTTAACCTCATTTAATTTATCCATAGAGTCAACCTTATTAATCATTTTATGAATTTCTATCTTTAAATCTTCATCATTTATATAAGAATCACTAATATGTGTTTCTACATCAATTAAAGTTTTATTATCTAAATTTTCATCTACTTCTTCCTCTACATATTCACCTTTCATCTTATCCACAGCATCTTTAAGCATTTTCAAATATAATTCTATACCTATAGTATCAATAAAGCCAGACTGTTCACTACCTAAAATATCACCAGCACCACGAATAGATAAATCTCTCATAGCAATCTTAAAACCACTACCAAGCTCAGTAAATTCTTTTATAACATTTAATCTCTTAATAGCAATATCATTAAGTTCTTTATGACTATCATACATCAAATAAGCATATCCTATTTTATCACTTCTACCAATACGCCCTCTAATCTGATAAAGTTGAGACAATCCAAATCTATCAGCATCCATAATAATCAAAGTATTTACATTAGGAATATCTATACCTGTTTCAATAATAGTAGTACAAAGCAATACATCAAATTTATGAGATATAAAATCTCTCATTTTATCTTCTAATTCAGTCTTAGTCATTCTACCATGTGCAAAATCAATTTTAGCCTCTGGTACCAACTTATTTATTTCTAATACCTTACTCTCTAAACTATCAACATGATTATATAAAATAAAACATTGCCCATTTCTAGATAACTCTTTATATATAGCATCCTTTATAACATTTTTATTTTCACCCAAAACATAAGTTTGAACTGGCAATCTTTGAGCAGGAGCAGTTTCTATCAAAGCTAAACTTCTAATTCCAGACATAGACATTTGTAAAGTACGAGGTATTGGAGTAGCAGATAAAGTTAAAACATCAATATTAGCCTTATATTGTTTAATCTTTTCCTTATGAGTTACCCCAAATCTTTGTTCCTCATCAACTACTAATAGTCCTAAATCCTTAAATTCTACATCATTACTTAAAATTCTATGAGTACCAAATAAAATATCAATTTTACCATCATTTAATTTAGAAAGTGTCTCTTCTTGTTTTTTCTTATCAACAAATCTGTTCAAAATTCCAATAGAAATAGGAAAATCTTTAAATCTATCTAAAGCACTATTATATTGTTGATTAGATAAAATAGTAGTAGGACATAAATAAGCTACCTGCTTTCCATCATTTACAGCCTTAAACATAGCCCTAAAAGCAACTTCGGTCTTTCCAAAACCAACATCTCCACATAAAAGCATATCCATTGGTTTCGATTTTTCCATCTCCAATTTTATAGCGTCGCTAGCTTTAAGTTGATCACTAGTTTCCTCATATGGGAATTCATTTTCAAATAAAATTTGATTTTCATCGTCAGGAGAAAAAGCAAAACCTTTCATAGCCTCTCTTTCAGCAGATACCTTAAGAAGATTTTTAGCAATTTCCTCTAATCTTCCCCTTACCCTAGCCTTCTTTTTTTGCCATTTATCACTACCAAGACTATCTAATTTGACTGAAACTCCTTCTTTGCCAGAAAATTTACTTATCCTATCAATTTTTTCCACAGGAATGTACAATACATCTCCACCAGCATAAATCAACTTAATAAAGTCCTTCTTATACCCATTTTTTACAATTGTACACAATTCATCATAAATACCTATACCATGAGCCTCATGAACTATATAGTCACCTCTAGATATATTATTCAAACTACCTATCTTTGTACCTAATTTAAACTTATTATGATATTTTTTCTTACTTTCACTACTTTTAAACAAATCATTAGAAGAAATAACAACATAATTATTAAAAATAAATCCAGTATCAATAGGTTTAACAATAATATTAATCTCACCTTCAACAATATTATCATCTGTAGTCTTAATAATATGAATATCATCTAAATATTGAAGTATTCTATTCATACCATTTTCATTATCCACAGAAAGTATTACAGTCTTATGAGCTAAATTATATTTTGTTAAATCTTTCTTAATAATATCAACCTTACCTTGATAATTATCAATATTATTTGAATTATACTTATCTTCAAAATTAAGTTTAACATTACTAAGAATATTATCAAAATTCATTAAAAATACAGATTTATTAAATTTAATATCATATAAATCAAACATATAATCAGTCTTAATACCAGAATCACTAATATTATCCTTATCATAATTAAAAATACTTTCTCTAAGTAATCTATAGCCCTCCTCTATTTGATTATAATCATAATAAAAACACATATAAGAAGAAATATAATCACTAATACTACAAACTTCCTTAGCGTAATGTTTCAAATACTTTTGTTTTCTATCAATACTATCATTATATTCTGGAAGTAAAAATTCACTATAAGGATAAATATCGATTGAATCTATTACCTCCTTAGATAACTGAGATTCTACATCAAAATACTTTATACTATCAATCTCATCACCCCAAAATTCAATACGAACAGGATTTTCTTCACCAATAGGAAAAACATCCAATAAATAACCTCTAACACCTAACTTACCTGTTTCAGTAACAATAGTTTCTCTTTCATACCCAATATTATAAAGCATATTCTGTAAATATTCTCTACCTATAGACATTCCTTTTTTTAAAGTTATAATAGATTTCTTCCACATATCCTTACTAGGTAAATAACGTAATATTCCCATTAAATTAGTAACTACTATATATTTTTCATCTTTAATCAACTTATTAATAGTATTAATTCTTTCACTCTTAAATTCAGGACTAATCGCAATAGCTTCACTAGTAATAAAATCATCCATTGGAAAAAACAAAACAGAATCAGTATAATTAGATAATTTTAAATACATCCTATTAGCCTCATATAAAGAGTTAGTAACTACAATCATACCTTTATTATATTTACAAAAAGTATCATACACATATATTGCAGATAACTCAGAATTTAAACCCGAAACACCATAATAATTATTATCCTTTATATCAAATAAATTTTCAAAAAATTTCATATTATCACCTTTAATCACCAAAAGATACTTATAAAAGTATCTACTTGTTATTATATTTATTCATAAGTCTATCTAAAGACATTTCACAAAAATCATCTGCAATAGATGCTAACTTAATAAAATCTTCTTCTAAAATATTCTTTTCCACAGAATTAAAGTTTCCCAATACATAATCCTTAGTATCAACACTCTTATCATGAGAAATTCCAATCTTCAATCTAGCATATTCCTTAGAACCTAAATTTCTTTCTATATCCTTAATTCCATTATGACCACCATTACTACTATTATAAACAATTTTTATTTTTCCAAACGTCATATCCAAATCATCTTGAATAATTAAAATATCATTTAAATCAATTTTAAAGTAACTTACAAATTGCCTAACTACTCCACCAGATAAATTCATATAAGAAAGTGGCTTAAGTAAAATAACCTTTTCTCCATTATACTCATATATCTCATAGTTACCATTAAACTTTTTCTTAGTAACAGAAATGTTCTTCTTGCTAGCAATATAATCTATTAAAGAAAATCCAATATTATGCCTAGTATTTTCATACTCCCTACCAGGATTACCTAATCCAACTATCAATTTCATTACTTACTCTCCTTATGATACATAGAATATACATCACTCTTTTTCATTTTTCTTTCCTTAGATACTCTTTTAATTGCAGACATAGTATCCATACCATCATATATATATGAATTAATTTTACTTACAATATCAATTTCATCATCATTATTTTCAAAATAAGTACCATCATTACCAGATACAACAATAACAAATTCACCTTTAATATTTTCTAAAGTTGGAAGTAAATCAGATATTTTACCACGATAAACACTCTCAAACTTTTTAGAAATCTCTCTAGAAAGACTAACCTCCCTATCACCAAAAATTTCTAACATCATCTTCATTGTTTTTAATATTCTGTGAGGTGCCTCATAAAAAATAATAGTATTAGAAACATCTTTTAAACTCCTAAGTTCTTTTTCTTTCTTACTATCTTTACTATCAAGGAAACCATAAAAAGTAAATGGTTGTGGTGCAATACCAGAAACTATTAAAGCAGGAACAAACGCATTAGCTCCAGGTAGTCCAACAACATTAAAACCATTCTCACTAACATATTTAACAGTTTTATAACCAGGATCACTAATAATAGGTGTCCCCCTATCAGTAACAATACCAACACTCATACCATTTTTTAAATATTCTAATACCTTATCCTTAACAATATCTTCATTATGATCATGTAGGGCAATTAATTTCTTATGAATATTAAAATGTTGTAATAATTGCAAAGTTACCCTGGTATCCTCACTAAATAAAATATCAACACTCTCTAATGTCTTCACTGCTCTATATGTCATATCATCCATATTACCAATCGGAGTAGGAATTAAATATAAACAAGGACTACCATCATAATTTTTTTGCCACATACTCTTCACCATACTTTCTAAGAAAACATAAGTTTAATATTATCACAATAACTACCATCTTCATTATGAATAACAATAGCAGGCATAACTTTTAATCCAGGTTTCCCGTTTTTAGTAGCTTCAATCAAAAATAAATCACTTTCTCTACCATCTTTAGGATAAATAAACTGTACTTTTTTAGGTTCTAAATGATATTCTTTCATCTTTTCAACAATTGAAATAAACCTAAAAGTTCGATGAACCATAGCAAAATTACCACCATTTTTAAGTAAGTAAAAAGCACTATTTAAAACATCATCTAATTTCAAAGTTACCTCATGTCTAGCAAGCATCTTAACACTATTTTCATTAAAATAACCATCACTATTAGTAGAAAAATATGGTGGATTACATAAAACAGTATCAAAAGAATCTTGATCATAATAATCAGATATATTTCTAACATCACCACATATTAAATTAATTCTATCGTTGAGCTTATTCTCATTAATAGATTGAATACCTAAATCATAAACACATTTCTGTAATTCTATAGCATCTATTTTCGCGTTCGTTTTAGTAATAAGAAGCATTGGAATAGGTGCATTACCACTAGCCAAATCCATTATATGCTTACATTTTAAATTTAAAGTTACAAAATTAACAAGTAATACTGAATCCAACGAAAACTTAAAATAATCATTATCTTGATAAATAACCATATCAAAATCAAGCAATCTATTTTTTTGCTTCATCTACACACACTTCCATAACAGATCTATCATCAAAAGCAACACTATATTTTCTCTTTAAAACATCAACAGAAATAACCTTACCATTCTTATTATCAATTTTAACTTTCTCACCAACGCTAGGAACACCCTTATGGTACTCAGAATAAACATCATTCTCATATTTTAAACAACATAAAAGTCTACCACAAACACCATTAATTTTAGAAGGATTTAAAAGTAAACTTTGGTTTTTAGCCATATTAATAGAAATACTATCAAATGAAGTCAAAAAACTACTACAACACAATCTTCTTCCACAAGGACCTATACCACCAATTTCTTTAGCTTTGTCCCTAATACCAATCTGTCTTAACTCAATCCTAGTCTTAAAAACTGAACCTAACTCTTTAGCAAGAGATCTAAAATCAACTCTTTCATCAGCAACAAATCTAAATAAAAGTTGACTTCTATCAAAATTATATGAAGAATCAATAATATTCATATTAAGTTCATACTTATTTATAAGTTTCTTACATTTACTAATTGCATTTTTAGCGTCTTTTAAATTTTTAATATGTTGAGAAAAATCCTTTTTAGAAGAAATTCTAACAACACTTCCCATATTATCAATATCAAAACCTAAAGTATCCTCAATTATGTTTACAACAGTACCAAACATAAGTCCCCTATCAGAAGAAACAATAACTGTTAAATTTTTCTTTAATTTAAAACCATTATCAACATAATAAGAAGTATTCTTTGCATTATCAAAACTAATTTCTACAATATTCACAAAATCTACTCTCCTAACTCGATAACTAAACTATCCATAAGTAAATTCAAATTTAAATTATACTTAATTAATTCCATATACTTTATTAAAACATTAATTCTATTAATTACATCATCAGTTTTCAACATATTAGCAATTTTAATAACCTTCACTTCATAATCAACATAAAACTCCAATTTGTCATATAACTTATACTTTAATATATCATAATATAAAGAAATAAGCAATTGAAAGCCAATAATAAAAGAAATTCTATCATTAAATATATCTAACCATAATTTCTTCATATACACTATAGTACCATTTTTATGCTCCTCAAAATATAAAGAAAATTTCAAAATAGAATTAACATAATTATCAACATCTATTTCCTCTATTTCCCTATCCTTAGTAATTTCAAAAATCAAGTTTTTAGCATAATCTAAAGTATTATCAAATTTACTATTATTAACAAGCTTAATATATTGACATCTTGAAACAATAGTAGGTAATATTGAATCAATATTAGAAGTAACTAAAATAGCAACAATATTAGAAACAGGTTCTTCTAAAAATTTCAAAATAGAATTAGAAGCTTGTACATTCATTTTTTCGCAATTCCAAATAACATAAACCCTTCTATTTCCTTCAATACTAGATAAATTAAACTCCTCCTGTAAATCTTTTAATTGCTCCTTTTTAATATAAAGACCATCTGGATAAATATACCTAACCTCTGGATCATTACCATTTTCTATTCTCATGCACCTACTACATTCACCACAATTTAAATCATTTGAATAACCATAAGGACAAAGCAATAACTTAACAAAAGATGAAATAAAACCATTAATATCAGTAAAATTATTACTATCAATTAAATATGCATGAGATACCCTATTCATAAGTATTGAATTTTTTATCATTCTATATGCAACACTTTGACTATCCTTATAATCATCAAACATAAACTTCACCACCTATATCAAAAAAGAAAAAAGTATTAAACAAAACAAAGCTGGAATACCAAATAAAGTAACTAAAAATAAAGTAATAAAATTAATAGGTACAACCCCACCAAAAAAGACATTAATAGAATTATAAGCATATAAAAGTAAGCCTGCTAAAACAAATTTTTTACAAATATTAAAAACTTTTTTCAACATAAATATCACCACTAAATATTATGCTAAATCTACCTATTAATTCACACTTTTTCTTTGCTCTAAAGCCATTTCTAAAGTTAAAGAATCTATATATTCTAAATCGGTACCCATAGGAACTCCAGTAGCAAGTTTAGACACTTTAACATCATAAGAACTTAAAATCTTAGTAATATATTGCATAGTTGTCTCGCCCTCAAGACTAGGTTTAAGAGCCAAAATCACTTCTTTAATATTATTATTTTTAATTCTTGCTACCAAAGATGAAATATTTATATCCTCAGGACCTATTCCATCCATTGGAGAAATAACTCCATCTAATATATGATATACTCCATCATAAATACCCAATTTTTCAAAAGAAATAACATCTTTTGCCTTTTCAACAACAAATACAGTATCTTGTCTCCTCATCTTATCAGAACAAATACTACAAATATCAGACTCAGAAATATTATTGCAAACAGAACATTTAACAATTTTATCTCTTACCCCTATTATAGCATCAGAAAAATCAGTAAGAACATCATCATCAAAATTAAGCATAGAAAAAGCCAACCTTTCAGCAGTCTTTTCTCCTATACCAGGTAAATATTTAAATGAATCTATTAATTTTCTAACAGAATTAGGTAACATTATTACATCAACCCGTTTAAAACAGAACCATATTTACTCATTTTCTTTTCTTTATCAGCATCAACTTTCTTCATAGCATCATTTACAGCAACTAAAATCATATCTTCTAACATTTCAACATCATCTTTTGTAATGTCATCATCCATATTAATCTTTATACTCTTAAGTTTCTTACTACCATCAACAACTACAGAAACTATAGAAGATTCTCCAGTATATTCAGTCTTATTTAACTCCTCTTGTGTCTTCATTAAATCCTTTTGCATTTTTTGAGCTTCTCTCATTAAATTTTGAATATTCATAACTATCATCCTCTCCTTATTTTATATATATTCAATCTTATCACTACCAATGATATCAATAATTTTATCAATATCACTATCACCCTTAGATAATGATTTATCTAATTCATCATTTTTTTCTTCTACATAAACATATTTATACCCTTTTTGAATATTTTCAATATATTTACTTTTTTCATATTTCCATTCATCATTAGCAAGAAATACAACCCTATACTCCTTATTAAGAAGATTATAGATTAATTTTTCAATCGCCAATATATTAGCATATAATCTATCTAATAAAGTATCATATTTAGCAAGTAACATTAAATTATTATCCCCTGCAACTATAATATCAACATCTTTTAACATCCCCGCTATAGCACCATATTCCACATCTAATAACAAATTATCTAAATTTTTCCAAGATTCTTTTACTTCTAACAATTTTTCTTTAGAAGCACTAGAAAAAGTATTATTAATTCTAAGTTGTCTTTTCTTTTCATCAAAAAAATTATTATTATCAACAGTTTTCGTTGAATTAGAACTTACAATACAACTTGAATTATCAACATCTTTTGTATCAGTAACATTATTTTTAACCTCTTTATTATTATCCTTTTTGATATCTACAGACAAATTTTCAGATATTTTAATCAAAGATACACCTAACAATACATATGGAACAGTTGATCCCTTAATATTAGTAAGTAAATCATTTAAATAAAGCATTAAATCATAAAATTTAGAAACACTATATAAATTAGAAATCTTTTCAATATTTTCATTTTCTATATTATTATAAGTACCAGTAGTTTTAAAATAAATAACATCTCTAATATAATATAAAAATTCTTCCAAAAACTTAGAAACATTTTTACCAGTAGTATTAACATTTTCAGAAAATGAAATAATATTATCATATTCCTTATTAAATAAATAACTTACCAACTTATATAATTCTTCATAAGAATATGTACCACTCAACTTATAAATATCATCTAAAACAATTTTTCCATTACCAAAAGAAGATAACTGATCCAGCATATTTATAGCGTCTCTCATTCCACCATCAGATAATCTTGCAATCTCAAATAAAGAATCATCATCTACATCAATATTTTCCAATTTAGCAATTGTTTTAAGTCTAGAAACAATCGCATCATTAGAAACTCTAGTAAATTGAAATTTTTGACATCTAGAAACAACAGTAACAGGAATCTTAAAAAATTCAGTAGTTGCCAATATAAAAATAACATGACTAGGTGGTTCTTCTAATGTTTTTAATAAAGCATTAAACGCTTGCGTAGTAAGCATATGTACCTCATCTATTATATAAACCTTATATTTATTACCAGATGGAACTAAATTAACCTTATCCCTAAGTTCCCTAATTTCATCTACTCCATTATTAGAAGCAGCATCAATTTCAACAATATCACTACTAGAAGCAAAATTTTTACAAGATTCACAAACACCACAAGGCATACCATCAGAACCTAAATTTTCACAATTAACCATTCTAGCCATTATTTTAGCGGTAGTTGTCTTACCAGTACCCCTAGGCCCCGCAAATAAATATGCATGAGATATTTTATTATTAAGAATTTCTCTCTTAATAACTTCAATTACCTCATTTTGATCAACCATGTCTTCAAAATTATGTGGTCTATATTTTCGATATAAAGCCAAGTATGACATATTATCACCTCAAATTACACAATAAATATTATAACATAAAATTTAAATAAATGTATAACAATTCACTAAAAATTAAGCAAACAAACGTTTGTAATATAATTTTAAAAAAAAGACGCACACAATAAGAGGTTGTTAAAGCTGCTATCTTCCAATCCTGACTTGGTTCCAACATTACTATTGCGTCAATAAAATAATACAATAATAACCAAAAAAAAGCAAGTAATTATTAATAAAAAGTAAGATTTTTTCAGTTTTTAAAAATTTAATTATTTCCCGACATCAATTTTAAAATTTCGATTATTTCCCAAAATAGTTTTTGAATATTCAAATATTTCCCAA